>NZ_JARGEE010000162.1:0-18923 GCF_033794485.1 Streptomyces sp. MB09-02B | reverse complement strand
GGCACCAGGGGGTGGTTGGGGGTCAGGGACTGGTCGCCGAGGTCCCACACCCGGAACTCCCGCACCGCCGACGGGATGTGCCGGTGGTAGAGCAGCGAGGAGTCCGAGGAGAAGCCCTCCTCGCCCATCAGCTCCTCGTAGTAGAGGTTCCCGTCCGGGTCCCGGTGCTGGGTGTGACGCTTCGGCGGAACCGCGCCCGCCCGGTGGTAGTACGGCACGTCGCTCTCTCCCTTGCGCGCTCAGCGCACATTTTTGTGCGTTGGAAGCGGCGAGTCGACGTTAGGTCGGGGTCGAAGGCCCAGTCAAGGTCCCGCTCGGGACACCGGGCCCCGCTCGCCCGTTCTGACGTGCCCTAACGTGGCGCCCGAAGAAGCTCTGGCGGTTTTCCCGGAGGTGTTGATGGCCACCCTGCAAGGACTGGACCGTGGGCTTCGGGCTCTGGACCTGATCTCCCTGGCGTCCGAGGGCCTGACGGTGGCGGACCTGGCGGCGCGGCTGGAGATCGACCGGGCCATCGCGTACCGGATCGTGCGGACGCTGGAGGAGCACGGCCTGGTCTCCCGGCAGGGCAAGCGGGTGCGGCTCGGTGCCGGTGCCGCGACGCTGGCGGGGCGGTTCCAGCAACAGCTGGTCCTGGCGGCACAGCCCGTTCTGCAGAGACTCGCGGACGGCACCGGTGCCTCCGCCTTCCTGACGGTGGCGCACGGCGCGGGGGAGTGCGTTCCCGTGGCGGGTGCGCAGCCGGCCGTCCAGCAGGGTCCCGTCCAGGTGGGCTACCGCATCGGCGTCCGGCATCCACTGGAGCGTGGGGCGAACGGCATCGCCATTCTCGCGCTGCAGCCGCCCCGGCCGGACGAGCCGGAGGAGGTCGTGCACGCCAGGGAGGTGGGCTACAGCGTCACCTCGGGGCAGCTGCAGCAGGGCGCCACGGGGGTCGCGGTGGGCTTCGAGGTGCCCGGCGCGGTGGGCGCCTCCGTCGGCGTGGTGGCCATGCACGAGTTCGACGTCGAGTCGGTCGCCGCTCGGGTGAAGGAGGCGGCCTCGCGGCTGGCGCCGCCCGGCGGCGCCTGATCCCGCATCCCCTGCGTGACTGGGCAGATTGTACAGGCGAAGCCCCCGAGGAGAAGACAAGCTGAGCAGCTTGAGCAGCTCGGAAGGTGACTCTTGTGCAGGCCCGCAGACCGGGTGTGTTCTACCGCCACGCGCTGGAAACAGGCACACCGGAAGGGACGACGCATGAGCATCGAGCAGACCCTCACGAGCCAGGAACGGTTGGCGGAGCTCGACCTGCAGCAGCTCAAGCAGCTGGTCGGGCTCGTGGAGTACGACGCCGAGGGCGACCCCTTCCCGGTGACCGGGTGGGACGCGGTGGTCTGGTCGGTGGGCAACGCGACGCAGGCGGCGTCGTTCTTCCAGGTGGTCTTCGGGATGGAGCTGGTCGCCTACTCCGGCCCGGAGACCGGCAACCGCGACCACCACGCGTTCGTGCTCCGCTCCGGAGCGGTCCGGTTCGTGCTCAAGGGCGGTGTCGACCCGGACAGCCCGCTGCTGGACCACCACCGCCGTCACGGTGACGGCGTGATCGACATCGCCCTGGAGGTGCCGGACGTCGACAAGTGCGTCGAGCACGCCCGCGCGCAGGGCGCGACCGTGCTGGAGGAGCCGCACGACAGCACCGACGAGCACGGCACGGTCCGTACGGCGGCCATCGCCACGTACGGCGAGACCCGCCACACCCTGGTGGACCGCTCCCGCTACACCGGCCCCTACCTGCCCGGATACGTGGCCCGGACGTCGAGCTACGTGAAGCCCGACGGCGAACCCAAGCGCGTCTTCCAGGCACTCGACCACGTCGTGGGCAACGTGGAGCTCGGGCACATGGACGAGTGGGTCGACTTCTACAACCGTGTCATGGGCTTCACCAACATGGCCGAGTTCATCGGCGACGACATCGCCACCGAGTACTCGGCGCTGATGAGCAAGGTCGTCGCCAGCGGCAACCACCGGGTGAAGTTCCCGCTCAACGAGCCGGCGATCGCGAAGAAGCGCTCACAGATCGACGAGTACCTCGACTTCTACCGGGGCCCCGGCGCCCAGCACCTCGCCCTCGCCACCAACGACATCATCAGGACCGTCGACGTACTGCGGTCCAAGGGCGTCGAGTTCCTCGCCACGCCCGACAGCTACTACACCGACCCGGGACTGCGCGCCCGCATCGGCAAGGTCCGCGTGCCCATCGAGGAGTTGGCCTCGCGCGGCATCCTCGTCGACCGCGACGAGGACGGCTACCTGCTGCAGATCTTCACCAAGCCGATCGGCGACCGGCCCACCGTGTTCTTCGAGTTCATCGAACGCCACGGCTCCCTGGGCTTCGGCAAGGGCAACTTCCAGGCCCTGTTCGAGGCGATCGAGCGTGAGCAGGAGAGGCGCGGCAACTTCTAGCGATGCGGCACTTCCGGCGATGGAGAACCCCGGAGCTCCACCCAGGCCACCAGCGGTGCCGTGCACGGCCTTGAGCGACTACGAGCAGCCGTACGGACGCGGAGCGCCCATGGTCACACCTGCGGTCGGGTGAGCTTCATGGCCACGGCATCGAGGACCCAGTCCAGCCCGGTCGCGAAGGACGCCTCGGCGTCCACGTCCGTGCCGTCGTACACGGCCTTGGACAGCGCGGGGAAGCGGCCCGTGGCCAACATCCTCGTCACGTGCGGGCCGGAGGCACGCTGCCAGTCGAGCTCGGACAGACCCGTGGCGCGCTCGGCCCGCAGGTTCGCGACCTCCCGCCTGATCGCGCCGGTGAAGTAGGCGCTGACGGTCTCCACGGCGCGCATGACGGTGTCGATGTCGGCGAGGCCGTCGAGCGCGGCCAGCGTGGCCTCGGTCACGGCGAGGCCGTTCGGGCCCAGGGTCGGTCGACCGCCGAGCAGGTCGGCCAGCCATTCGTGACGAAGAACGGTCCGCCTGGTGCGGTGGGCGAGAACGCTCAGCGCCCCCCGCCAGTCCTCGGGCTGCTCCTCGGGGAGGATCTCGGCCTGGACCTCGTCCACCATGAGGTCGAACAGCTCCTCCTTGGTGGAGATGTATCCGTACAGGCGCATCGGCCCGGCGTCCAGCCGGGCGGCGACCTTGCGCACCGACACCGCCTCCAGCCCGCCCTCGTCCGCCAGGGCGACGGCGGCGGAGACGATCCGCTGCCGGTCGAGCGGCACAGGACGGCTCGGCGGTTCAGGTCGGTCCCAGACAGTCATGGCCACATCGTACTGTTGCGATGCGGCGTATCTTCGCAATACAGTGTATCGACATGAGCCATCGTATCGCCGTGGTCGGAAGCGGTCCTGCCGGACTGACCCTCGCCCGCGTGCTGCATCGTCATGACCACCCCGTCGCCCTCTTCGAACGCGATCCCGCCCCCGACGCCCGTCCGCCGGGCGGCACCCTCGACCTGCATGAAGGGACGGGACAACTCGCTCTGGAAAAAGCCGGGTTGCTGACCGGGTTCCGGGCACTGTCTCGTCCCGAGGGACAGGCCATGCGCATCCTGGACACGGCCGGGACCGTCCTGCGCGACTGGCGCCCCCGTCCGGACGACCGGGCCAACCCGGAGATCGACCGCGGGCAACTCCGGGACCTGCTGCTCGGCCCTCTCGACGTCCGGTGGGGGCGGGACGTGACGCGGGTGGAGCCGGGGACCGGGGACGGCGCAGTGGTGCGTTTCGAGGACGGACGGCAGGAGTCGTTCGACCTCGTGGTCGGCGCGGACGGCGCCTGGTCACGGGTCCGCCCGGCAGTCTCGCCGGTGACACCGCACTACACCGGCGTCACCTCGGTCGAGACCTCCCTGGACGACGTCGATACCCGCCACCCCGACCTGGCCCGGTTGATCGGCGACGGTTCCGTGGCTGTGTACGGCGTGAACCGCGCCCTCGTCGCCCAGCGCAACAGCGGCGGCCACGTCAAGGTGTACGCCCAGTTCCGCGCGCCGCTGGACCGGCACACGAACCGGGACCCGGCCGACATCGAGGCCGTCCGCTCCAGCCTGCTGGCCCTGTTCGACGGCTGGGCCGCCCCCGTCCTCGACCTCCTCCGCCACGGCACCGCCTTCGACCACCGCCCCTTTCACACCCTGCCCGTCTCCCACACCTGGACCCACGTCCCCGGGGTGACGCTCCTGGGCGACGCCGCCCATCTGATGCCCCCACTCGGGGCGGGCGCGAACCTCGCGATGCTGGACGGCGCCGAACTCGCCGAGTCCATCGTCGCCGCTTCCGGTCCCGGAGACCTGGACGAGGCCGTCCGCGCCTTCGAGGAACGGATGTGGGCGCGCGCCGCCAGGTGGGCGAAGATCACGACGGCCGGTCTGGAGCGCCTCGTCGGCCCGGACCCCGCCGAGGCCCTGGCCCTCTTCGACCGGGTCCAGCCCTCCTGACCACGGCCGCCACGAAGCAGTCGCCCGCGACCCATGGGAGGCGGGCCGAACACAGCCCTCAGTCCGCCACCGTCACAAGCCGGTCCGAGCCTCCCCGCGGGTCCGCCCACTGACGGAGCAGGCTGTTGACGGCCTGACGACCCGCGCGGTTGGAGCCCACGGTGGACTGGGACGGGCCGAAGCCCACCAGGTGCACGCGCGGTTCACCGGCCACCTGGGTGCCCTGCATGGTGATCCCACCGAGCTCGTTGCGCAGCCGCAGCGGATCCAGGTGCGACAGCGCGGCCTTGAAGCCCGTGGCCCACAGGATCGCGTCGACGCTCGTGAACGAACCGTCCGCCTCGCGCACGCCACCCGGTTCGATCGCGGTGAACATGGGACGACGTACGAGCGCCCCGCGCTCCTTCGCCGCCACGGCGTACGGGGTCCAGCCCAGGCCGGTGTACGAGACGACGCTCCCGGTGGGCCTGCCCGCCGCCACGTCGTCGGCGACCCTGGCGATGATCCGGCGGCCCTCGACCTCGGGGTCGAATCCGCCCTCCAGGAAGACGGGTTCGCGCCGCGTGTACCAGTACGTGGTGGTCACGCGGGAGATCTCCTCCAGTTGCTGGAGGGCCGAGATGCCGCCGCCGACGACGGCGACCCTGAGTCCCGCGAACCGGTCGGCCGAGACGTAGTCGCGGGTGTGGAGCTGGAGTCCGGTGAAGCTCTCCTGCCCCGGGTAGTGCGGACGGACCGGGTTGGTCCAGGTGCCGGTGGCGTTGATGACCGCCCGCGTGACCCAGGTCCCCGCGCTCGACTCCACGGCCAGGTCACCGTCGGGGCGGTCGTCCAGCGGCCGTACGGCGGTGACGGTGACCGGTCGCAGGATCGGCAGGTCGGTCGCCTGCTCGAAGGCGGCGAAGTAGCGGGGCACGGCCGTACTGCTGGGTTCACCGGGGTCCACGGGCGGCTGCGGGAAGTCGGGCAGGTCGAAAATGCCGTTCACGGTGTTCATCCGCAGCGACTCCCACCTGTGCCGCCACGCCCCGCCGGCCGCCGGCTCGGCGTCGAGCACCACGAAGGTCCGATCGCCGTCCGGGTCGGCCGGAGCGCTGGTGAAGCCGCGGCGCCTGAGGTGGTAGCCGGCCGAAAGACCGGACTGCCCACCGCCTATGACCACGACCGTCGCGCGCCCGCCGTCGGAACTGAGAACGCGGAACTGCATCGTGAACTCCTTGGGTCTGACGTCTGACAGGACCGCGTTACGGCAAACAAGATGATACGACATCTATTCCCGGGGGGAGTGAGGAGCGTGGGAGGTTGTCACTGCCCGCCAGGGTGAGGTGTTCACGGCGCGGACGCGTGCGAGAGACCAGACATTCGGTGAACTGTCAACTAGGTCTACACTTTCGTCATGGGAGAAACAGTGCGATGGCTGACGCCTGAGGAGCAGCGCGCATGGCGCGGCTTCGTCCGGTTGCACGAGCGGCTCGGCGGGTGTCTCGGGCGTCGGCTGCAGTCGGAGTCCAATGTGTCGGCCGCGGACTTCGGGGTGCTCGTGCATCTGACGGACTCGCCGGACGGTCGGCAGCGGTACCAGGACCTGGCGCGGGCGCTGGAGTGGGAGAAGAGCCGGATGTCCCACCACATCGCCCGGATGACCGGGCGGGGCATGGTGGTGCGGGAGGAGTGCGCCGAGGACGGGCGTGGGGCCTATGTGGTGATCACGGACGTCGGTCGAGCGGCCATCGAAGCGGCCGCCCCACGCCATGTCGAGGCGGTGCGTGAGCTGTTCCTGGACCATGTCACGCCGGCCGAGCTGCGCGTCCTGGCCGAGATCTCCGAGCGCGTCACCCGGAAGCTGGACGAAGACCAGGCCTGACCCCTGGGGCCTGGCGTGGATCGGGGTGTGCGCGACCTGGGGACCAGTCTGACCTGGGGATCTCCCCGCCTGTGGCGCTCTCGTATGGCCGGTCCGAGCGTCCGCGGTGGTCGCGGCGAGGGAGCGTTCCTTCCGGGCGGGCCACACCGGGGCGGCGGACCACGAGTGGGGTGGTTGATGCATCAACGTTGGCGGGCCTTGGGACTGTGTAGATGACTCGTCATTCAATGTCCACGGAGTCTGACGGGGTGCCTCCGGTGATCGCCTCCGCGAGACAGGTGCGGACGGTGCGCCCGGTGGGGGTGGAATAAGCAGGCGTGAGGCAGTGCTTCACCGGGCCCCGGGATTCGCCGGTGTGCACGCGACGTCCCTCGAGCCGTTCGAGTAATCGGCCGCCGCAGCCGGACCGTATGAGACGCGTCCGGGAGAAGGAGGAAGGAACCATGACGAACGACTTCCCCACGTACGCGGCCACCGACGGGGTGGCGCCCGACCGTTGGGCCAGTGCACTGCACTTGTTCGACAACGGCGTCGGAGTGCCGCACGAGGAGACCACGGCCGAGCGCTGGGAGCGGGCCCGACTGCGGTTCGGCGCGCGGGACTACGTCGGTGCGGCGAAGCTGCTCGTGGACGTCGTCGAGGAGGTCCCGGAGCAGACCGGCCCCCGGCTGCTGCTCGCCCGCGCCTACTACCACTCCGCGCAACTGCGGCGCGCGGAGGACCAGTTGCGGGTGATCGTCGAGCGCGATCCGGTGGAGCACTACGCCCATCTCATGCTCGGGCGCACCCTGCAGCGCCAGGGACGCCAGAGTGAGGCGGAGCCCTGGCTGCGGATGGCCGGCGCGTTCGTGGGCGAGTTCCCCGACAACGAGTGAGCGGCAAGGGGACCGACGACCGGGGGCGGGAACCGGAGGGTCGTGTGCGCCGCGTCATCGGCCCGGCGGGTGAGACCGGTCGGGCATGGATGGCGAGGTTCCGGGTAGGCGAACGCCCGCCGGGGAAGGGCCGCCACACCTGGGGAGGTCGAGGCGGCCCTTCCCCCCTCGCGGGAAACCGGCGGCGCGTTGGGTGGGCACCCGGCATGACACTCAGTAATGTCTTGTCCGCATAAAGAGCCATATCTCCTGCCCGTGCGGGGATCAGCGAACGATCGTGCGAGGCTGCGGGCGATCTCCGGTCCGCGGGCTCAGCCCCCCGGGAAGGCGCCACGTGAGTTCCCACAGGTGTGACCGATCGCCGCGACGTCGGATGCGTCGGAGGCTGACACAGGCTTCGGGTACCGGTCTGGTCCTGGTGACCACGTCCGGCTGCGAGGCCACATGGCGGGACTTCCCCCGCCTCGGGATGCCCACCCCGGTCACGGAGGAGGCGCCGCGGATCCTGTCCCTGTGGCAGGGCTCATGGGCGGCCGCGCTCACCGTGGGCGCGCTGGTGTGGGGACTCATCATCTGGGCCGCGATCTTCCACCGGCGTACCAGGACCAAGGTCGAGGTCCCTCCTCAGTCCCGGTACAACATGCCCATCGAGGTGCTGTACACCGTGGTGCCGTTGATCATCGTCTCGGTGCTCTTCTACTTCACGGCCCGTGACGAGGCCGAGCTCCTCGAGCTCTCCGAGAACCCCGCCCACACCGTCGGAGTGGTCGGCTTCCAGTGGAGCTGGGCCTTCAACTACGTCGAGGACGTGGACGGCGACGCAGAAACCGGCGACGCGCAGGCGGACCCCGACATGGGCATCGTCCCGGACAGATACCGCGACGCCTTCCCCTCGGGCGCCGAAGGCGTCTTCGACGCCGGTGTTCCCGGCGCCCGCAACCCGCAGAACGGCAACCCGGGGCCGACCCTGTGGCTGCCGAAGGGCGAGAAGGTCAGGTTCGTGCTGTCCTCACGTGACGTCATCCACTCCTTCTGGGTCCTGCCGTTCCTGATGAAGCAGGACGTCTTCCCCGGTCACAACGTCAATGTCTTCGAGGTGACGCCGACACGGGAGGGCACGTTCCGGGGCAAGTGCGCCGAGCTCTGCGGCGTCGACCACGCCCGGATGCTCTTCAACGTCAAGGTCGTCTCTGCCGAGCGCTACCGGCAGCACCTGCGGGGGCTGGCCGACCGGGGGCAGCGCGGCTTCGTCCCGGCGGGCATCGAGATCTCCGATCCGGCCAGGAACGACGAGCCCCGCAAACTCTGAGCGGCGCTTACCCGACCCGTGAGGGCCCTGGTACGGAGTAGGGACCTCAGCCTGGGTACTCGGTCTCGCCACGAAGCGAGGCCTCACGAAGCGGACCGGGTGGACCACCGCGCGGCCAGGGCTCCATCTACGGGAACGGAGCCGGGTGTCGGTCCGGCACTCCCCGCACGGCTCGTCCGTCGTAGGCGCCGGCAAGCAACCGAGGGAGGCGCCACCCATGAGTGAGCAGACACCGTCGCAGGCAGAAGGTGAACGCGGGCCCGAGATCCCGGCAGACGGTGAACCGGGCACATCCGGCCGCCGTGACGTACCCCGCACCACACCCTCTCAGGCCGAGGGTGACGACCTGGAACACGAGGGCACCGCCGACAACGGCGCGGACGGCGAGCACGGCGCGGACGGCGAGCACGGCGAGGAGGACAGCGAGGCGTCGAAGTCCGGGCGGGTCGGTCCGTGACGCCGCCAGGATCACGTCTGGTCCCGGCACATCGGGCCCCGGCACGTCGGGTCCCGCCGGTGGAAGCCGCCTTCCGCCTGCTCGCCCGTACACGCGGGGCACCGGCCTTCCACCCCGACGGGCTGACCTGCGCGGCCGAACTGGAGGTCGTGGACGACGGCCGGCGCCCCTGGGGTGCGACCTGGATGGACACACCCGCGCGCTACACCGCCAAGGGGCCCGCCCGTGCCGACCGCGCCCCGCGGGTCAGCGGGCTGTTCGGGCACGGCGGCTCCTGCCGCCCCTGTCCGTCTCGCCGGCCGCCGCGCTCGCGGCCAGAGCGAGCAGCAGTGCGACGACGCCGACGATGATGTTGTTGACGATGGTGCGGGTGGTGTCCACGTTCCCCGCCACCAGCCACGGTGCGACAACGGTCCACAGTCCGAGCAGAGCGGCCGTCCACGCCCTGGCGTGCGTGCGCTCGTAGGCGTGGCCGAAGCCACTCAGCAGGAAGGTGTAGGCGATGCCGGTGATCAGGTTGTTCACGGCCAGGGTGCCGAGATCGTTGAAACCCGCGATCCAGGGCGAGGCGGCCAGGTACAGGCCGGTGATGAGGGCCAGCGCCTCGACGGCCTGCCCCTGCTGGCTCGAGGCCGCCCGCTCGGCCCGGGCGTGACGTTCCCGCATCTCCATGATGTCCGGGTGCGACTCCAGCGTGTTCTGGGTCCGTTCACTCATGCCCGCTCCTTCTCCAGGGGGCCACGGTCCGCGTCCCCGGTGGGGCTCGGGTACCCATCGAAATGACGCAAACCATCTCGAACGAGGCAAACAGATTCAGGGAAAGAGGACACCCGTCGGTCTGTTCACGAGAACTGTGTTCTCCTCGCTGCCGGGGTCCCGGACCGTGCCGAGGCTCCTTCGGGCCACCGGGTCGAACGCCGCGCGTGGCGCCGTGTGTACCACTGGACGGCCAGCGTCACGGCGAGGGCGATCTCCGCCAGGTCGCCGCCGTAGTACATCAGCTGAGCGCCGGTGTGCAGATCGGCCGCCGTGAAATCCGTGCCGGGCGGCGGCGCCGCGTACAGCCCCTTGGCGAGTACGGCATGGGCCGCACCGGCTGCCAGCAACGCGGATCCGCGCAGGGCGAGGCCCCGACGGTGCCGCACGGGATCGAGCTGGCACACCGCGAAGGTGAAGAGCAGCCCGGCGGCCAGTACATGCGTCTGCGTCACGGCGTACAGCAGCGGCTGGCGGTGTGCCGCGGCGAAGAGGTCGGTGCGGTGCAGCAGCCACAGGCCCCCGATGTCCACCACGGCCGCCACCGGCGGGAGAAGCAGCACGGTGGCGGGCCGCGCGTGCGCCGCAGCGGGCAGGGCCCGCCGCAGACGGCCGGGCGGCAGAACCCGCAGACTCAGGGTCAGGGGGCGGGCGAGGACGAGAAGCAGGGGTGCCGCCATACCGGCGACCAGGTGCCGGGTCACGTGCACCGTGAACGGTCCGCCCGGCGGACCGGCGGTCATCGCCCAGGCCACCGCCAGGCAACCGGCCGTGAAGGAGGCGTCCCTCGGCCACGGCCACGCGTCGCCGCGGCGACGCAGCCGGTGCGCGGCCAGAAGGTACGCCGCGCCCGCCGCCAGCGCGCCCGCCGCGACGCACGGTCCGGCCAGGTCGCTCCAGAACGGCCCGGGGCCGGCCGGTACGGGGTGGACGTGCTCCGGTGTCATTTCGACGGCCCCGTCCGGGCGCGGCGCGTCGCGCGGACGGCCAGGGCGCAGCCGATGAGCAGCAGCGCGAGACCGCCGAGGTTCCACGCCCAGTCGTAGGGGGTGACGTCGGTCCCGTAGCGGATCTGGTGCAGCCGTAGCAGCTTGTGGTCGACGACGCCGTCGAAGAGCTGGAAGGCGCCCAGTCCCAGGAAGAGGCCCGCCCACGCGTGGGCGGCGGCCAGTGCGCGGCGGCGGCGCAGGTCGGCGTGGAGGAAGGCTCCGGCGACCAGGGCCAGCAGCTCGGCGGTGTGCAGCAGGCCGTCGGAGAGCAGGCCGACGTCGCTGGTGGAGCGGTCGTAGAAGTGGTGCCAGGCGAGGAGCTGGTGGAAGACGATCTCGTCGATGGCCGCCATCAGTGCCGCGCCGATCAGGGCACAGACGGCCAGGGATCTGCGCGGCTCCGGCCGCGGCCGGTCGGAGGGACGCTCCGGGTCGTTCATGCGGCAGTCCCGCCTTCCTGCTCGACATCCCGTCGGCCGGGTGGGCACCGGGTACCCGCAGCGCGGCGATGACGCGGACGCGTCGGAGGAATGTGGGCGGCGGACGGCGGGTCCGTGCGTACGTCTGGCGAGCTGCTGTGCGTGCTGTGCCTCATGGTGAGGCCGGGTGAACGGGGGCGTAGCCCCGTGCTGCTGTCCGCGAGGTCGGTGGGGGAGAGGGCTCTGCCGACGGTCGGTGTGCTGCCGCCGCGTAACCGTGCCGGTGTCACTCCTGGGCGCCAAGTAGCGGCCGACCGTCGGCTCAGCTCCCCCACCCAGATCATTGCACAGTGCAAAGATGGTCGCCAGTCTTCAGCCCGATCGAACCGCCTTTTCCCGCTGCCTTCTTGGGGATGAGGCGGTGAGGAAGTCCTGCGGTGGGCCCGGCTCGTGCGGGCAGATCGAGTGGTGGTGGGCCGGCGGGGGCAGCCGGGCGGCGGCCGCCCACGCTCATCGCGTCGCGCCGTGGAACGGCGGCTGCCCTGACACCGGTACGGTCGGCCGCGGGGCCCCTACTTGGGGGCCACGTCCTCCTCGACCTCCTGGAAGGTGGAGGCGTCGACGAGTCCCGTGTCCTCCAGGACCTCCATGTGGTCCAGGACGGTCTGGTTGGCCTGACGGGCGTGACGGCGGATGAGGTCGTTCTGGGTGGCGGCCCGGACCTCACCGATCGTGGCGAAGATCTTGCCGTGCGAGGCACGGAGGACGTTGGCGAAGAGCTTGTCGAACTCCTCGCCCTGCGCGTTCTCCAGATTGCGGACCCACTGCTGCTGTTCCTCGGTGGCCTCGTTGGGGAGCTCCACACCGAGGATCTCGGCGTCCTCGCGCACGAGCTGGTCCAGCTTGCTGTGCCCGTCGATCAGATGGTCCCCGGCCCGCTTGACGGTCTCGTTGGAGGCGTGGGTCTGGGCGAGCCGGCCGGCCGGGATCTCCCAGAGGCCTGCCTGACGTACCTTCACGAGGAACTCGCGGTCCACATCGGTCACGGTCAGGTCGGCACCACTTTGGTCCGCCGCCGTCTGTCCGGCGCCGCCGGTGGTGACATGGCCGCCGGCGTGCTGGGCCTTGCCCGCGACCGTCGGGTTGGCTGAAGCTTCGTCACTGCCCGCCCTGATCGCGATGACGGCCGCGGCTATCACGGCGCACACGGCGGCGATGATGGTGACGGTCCGCCGCGTCGCCCGCGTGGGTACCGCGTGTCGGTTCGCATACATGTGTTCTCCCGGTCGGGTAGAGAGTGAATCCTCCAGGGCAGTAGGAGCGGACACCTGTTGCGGCTGGCACGGCACGCAGCGAGAGATACGCACGAGGGCGCGGGGATGTTCAAGGGGTGGTCAAAAACGGTCCGCCGGGCCGGACTCCGTGTCTGAAGCGGTTCAAGGGTTGATTTTGCGCCCATTGTGACGTGTACCTGTCCAAATGGCGGATGGGGTGGCACTCTGCGTTGCGCGAGTTCGTCCTCGTCCCCCACCGCACAAGGAGTACGTGTGAGAGACATACGCCGCTCGTCCGGACCCTCCCGCTCCCCGCGCAAGTCCCGCCCCGCCTTCGCCGCCCTCCTCGGCGCGGCCGCGCTGCTCGGCACCGGCGTGTTCGCTTCGCCGGCCGGAGCGGCCACGGCCCAGGCCGACCCGGCCTCGTTCTGGACCGCCGAACGGATGCGTCAGGCAACGCCGTTGGACCTGCCGACCGTGGACCGAACCCAGGTCAAGGCCCCCTCGCTCGCCAAGGGCAAGGAGAAGACCGTCGCCCCGACCCTGCCGGGCACCCCCAACGAGGTCGGAGTGCTGGCCTTCCCCAACAGCGGTGGAGCCTGGACCGGCGGCGGAGCCGTGCTGTCCACGGCAGGACGGGTGTTCTTCACCTACCAGGGGCGTACGGCCTCGTGCTCGGGCAACGCCGTCACCAGCGCCAACAAGAGCACCGTCATCACCGCCGGGCACTGCGTGAAACTGGAGGGCTCCTGGCACACCAACTGGGTCTTCGTGCCCGGTTACCACGACGGACAGGCCCCGTACGGCAGGTGGAGCGCCACGAAGACACTGTCCACCCCGCAGTGGACCGCGAGCGAGGACATCAACTACGACATCGGCGCGGCCGTCGTCGCCCCGCTGGACGGGAAGCTGCTGACGGACGTCGTCGGCGGACAGGGGCTGGCCTTCAACACCGGCTACAACAAGGCCATGTACGCCTTCGGCTTCCCCGCGGCCTCCCCGTACGACGGGGAGAAGTTCATCTACTGCAGCGGAACCACCAACCGTGACTTCCTGCTCTCCAACGACCACGGCATGAACTGCAACATGACCGGCGGCTCCAGCGGAGGCCCCTGGTTCACCCAGTTCAACGAGTCCACTGGCACCGGGCTGCTGTCGTCGGTGAACAGCTTCAAGTACAACTTCCTGCCCAACCGGATGTACGGGCCGTACTTCGGCACCGACGCACAGAACCTGTACCAGACCGCGCAGTCGTCCTGACTGTCGGTCGGTCGGTCAGTCAGTCGGTCAGTCGGTGGTCAGTCGGGAAGGCGGCTTCGCGAGAAGACGTGAAGACGGCTTCGAGAGGGACAGGCGACGGGCTTGCGCGGTCCTTGTGACCGCGCAAGCCCCTCTCATGCACCGGTGACTCCGTCGATCCGCTCCCGGAGGAGATCGGCGTGACCGTTGTGGCGCGCGTATTCCTCGATCATGTGCACCAGGATCCAGCGCAACGAGACCCCTTCCTCGCCGACGTACCCCGCTTCGTGTTCGGACAGGCGGCCGGAGTCGTCCAGCGACGCGTCGGCGAT
Organism: Streptomyces sp. MB09-02B; assembly: GCF_033794485.1. Lineage (NCBI taxonomy): Bacteria > Bacillati > Actinomycetota > Actinomycetes > Kitasatosporales > Streptomycetaceae > Streptomyces > Streptomyces sp. MB09-02B. The sequence goes on along the minus strand of NZ_JARGEE010000162.1, from coordinate 4,983 downwards.
CAGCTCACGGCCCTGGGCGACCTCCGCGCGCCAGGCGGCGACCACCTCATCCGCTGTCCGGCCCGGATCAAGGCCGAAGCCGTCGCCGGGGCCGGGTCCGAAGACCGGGGGCAGGTCCTGGCCCCCGAATATGCGGCGGAACCAGTTGCGTTCCACCTCGGCCAGGTGCTGAACGAGCCCCAGCAGCGTCATGGACGACGGCGCCGCCGCGGTCAGCCGTAACTGATCGTCCTTGAGGCCGGAGCACTTCAGGGTGAGAGTCTCACGGTGGAAGTCCAGCCACGATTCCAGCATGAGACGCTCGTCGGCATACGCGGGCGGGACAGGTCGGCCATCCGGTGTCGTGTTCATGGACGCACCCTCGCAGGACCGCGGTGACGTCACGACCGTCTTCGCTGATGACGAACAGAGGCAACCGACGTGCCCTCGACCTCTGTGACGCGGCCGCTCCGCCCGGCAGCGACGTGAGTCGGCTCGCGCCGCTCGCCCGTCAGTTGTCCTTGCCCATCGCCTTGCGCACCGCGTCCTTGGTGCGGTCCATCAGGGCGGCGACCGGTCCGAGCGCCATGTTCGCCGCTCCCGATTCGACACCGGGGTGCGGCCGGGTCGGCGCGACGGCCTCCGCGGCACTGACGGCCTTGGCCATGGAGACCAGCTTGGCGGCATCGGCGTTGCGGCGGATATGGGTGAACTCGTAGCGCTCCTCGGCCCGCGCGTGCTCCTGCACGTCCCTGCGGAGCTTCAGCAACATGGGCATGAACTTCGGGTCGTCGGTGTCGACGTCGTCCAGCGCGGCCAGGGTCTCCTTGGCGGCCCTATCCTCGGCGAGCCTCTCCTCGACGACCTTCTCCCCGCCGGGCAGGGACCGCCGGGCGAAGGGGTGGACGACCTCCTCCTCGGCGGTCTCGTGCACGGCCAGCAGCCGCACCAGCCGACGGAAGGCGTCGCGGCGCTCCTCGCCGCTGCTCGCCTCGACCTCGTCGAAGAGGTTGCGGATGTCGCCGTGCTGCCGCATCAGCAGCGCCACGACGTCGTTGTCCTCGGCCCGGTCGTCACCGGCCTGCGGGGTGTGCAGCTCGGACATCGCGGCCCCCTCACTTCTCGCGCATGGCGGGGTCGGGGTGCTCACCCTCGGACTCGACCCGGTACTCGCGGCCGAACATGTCGTCGTGTTCCACCATGACCCGTTCGCTGGGCGGTGCCTCACCGCCGTGGATCCGCTCCTGCATCGCCTCGAACCGCTCGTGCGCCTCGCGCACATAGCCGGCGCCTAGCGTGGTCAGGTCCATCTGCGTGTCCAGCAGCTCCCGCAGGTACTGCTTGTTCGGCTCGAAGGTGAGCACGTTCGGCAGTTCCGGCGCGAGCACGGACGCCGGGTCGCGCCCGTCGTGGCGGCGCATCAGGTCGCAGGCGACATGCAGGTGCTCCAGCTCCATGTTCAGATGCAGCTCCCAGATCGCCTTGACCCGGGGATCGCTCTCCTGCTCCATGAAGGAGTGGTAGAGGTAGCACTCGTTGTACTCGTGGTTGACGAGCTGTTCCCACCACGTCTCGCCCGGGTCGGCCAGGGACTCGTAGTGGGTGACGTGCTCCTCCTCGATGAGCCCGACTCTCGGGTTGTACCCGTCGGTAGGGCACGAGATCGTTCGAACCCCGACTTCCGGGCGTGCGCTTCGACCGGCGCGCGGTTCCCCCAGATGGCGAACACGCCCGTCCACTCTGCCGGAGACTGGGCCGACCTGAGGACGAGAAAGGACAGGGCCATGGGCACCTACGTGTCGATCAGAGGGTGGCTGGAGTGCGACGAGACACAACTGGCAGCCGTCCAGGAGATCATCGCCAGACACGACGACAACCACTACACCGCCGGATGGGGTTCACCGCGCCGGCACCTGAACTGGACCCACTACGTCTTCTACGGTGCCGACATCCGTGACTCGGCTCAGGAATGGTTCACCGACCAGCTCCGAGCCATCGCTCGGATACCCGCCTCCGACACCGACGGAGACCTCGTCTGCGGCCTGTTCCTGGCCCACCACGAAGTCGAGGGGGCGACCGAATGGCAGGTCCGCGACGGCCGGCTCTTCATCACACCGGCCGACGCCAGACACCGGTACCTCGACGAGTGAACCCGCGCCTCTTCCCGGGAGCAGGCGGCCACATCGGCGGGAGGTGGGCGCTTCGAGCACGGTGTGTGGTTTCAGCGAAGGCGGCGTACGCGTAGGACGAGGTCGTCGGTGTGGTGCGCCCCGGCGCCGCCGTCGGGTGCCACGCGGGGCCGTTGTTCGTCGATCTGCACCTCCCAGTCGTCGTCGAGGAGTTCCCTGACCATCGAGGGCCAGACGTAGTCGGCCGGATCGAAGCCGCTTTCGTGCGCCTGCTGGGTCTCCATGCCGGCGTGGTGGACGAGCAGCAGCACCCCACCGGGTGCGACGGCGGCGAGCAGGGCTCGCTCGGCCGCGGCGTCGGGGGTGCGCAACAGGGCCGGGTACTGCGCGGAGACCAGGTCGAAGGAGGCCGGTGGGAGCGAGGCCCGGGTGAGTTCGGCGTGGACCCAGTGGACGGTGAGACCGGCGTCGCGTGCGTGTTCCGCCGCCCGTTCCAGCGCCACGCCCGAGACTTCGAGCGCGGTGACGTCCCAGCCGCCGCGTGCGAGCCAGAGGGCGTCCGCGCCCTCGCCGCAGCCGACGTCGAGGACGCGTCCGGGAGCGAGCGAGGCGGTCTCGGCCACGAGGGCACCGTTGGGCCGGCCGCTCCACAGCTGTTGCCGCTCGGCGTAGCGGCCGTCCCACTCCGCCCGTACCGCCGGGTCGCCGACGTATCCGCCGACGGGCGAAAGGGACTCGAACGCGGTTGGTCCTGCTGCGGTGTTGTCGGTCATGGGCCCACGGTCGCCCATCGCCTCGCGGACCGGCCACTGTTGTTGCCGGTCCGGCAAAAGGAGATGCGGCGCGGCGCACACCTGCCGCGCCTGCGCACGACCGTCAGAACCAGTCCGTGCAGGCGATCGTGCCGCCCTTGCCGTTGGTCCCGCAGGCGCGCATCACCAGCCCGTTGTCGTTCCACTGGGTGGTGTAGGCGTCGCCGCCGGACGTGATCTTCGTGTAGCCGAGCATCGGGTCCCAGGTGTCTCCGCCGTCGCCGCTGCGGTCGACCCAGATCTCGTCGCCGACCGTGCCGCCGATGATGCGCCCCCAGGCGCATGCGGTCGTGCTGTTGTAGCGCAGCTCGACGGTACGGCCCCACACGGTCGTCGACTTGGCCGTCCACGCGCCTGTCCCATTCGGTTCCGTGCCGTCACCGCACGAGGTGTTGGAGTCGGCACCTGCCAGGGTGCCGCCGATGCGGGAGAACTCCCCGCAGGACGGTACTCCGGACATGATCGCCGGTCCTTGCAGGAACAGGTTGCTGACCCAACTGCGGTAGTCCGGCAGGTACGTCCAGACGTTGTTGACCATGCCGTTGTACGTGGCACGCTCCCCGACCCGCTGGCACAGGCCCCGGACGGCGACCGAGATGCCGTTGCGGATCTGCCAGTTGATCGCGCCGCCGGTGTGGGAGTCCGCGCGCAGGTTCGGCTGCCCCCAGGTCTTCAGCTCCTTGCCGAGCCCGTCGTACTCCCAGACCGGGAACACCCCGTCGGCGTGCGGCCGCAACGCGCCCTGGTAGCGGTCCCACTTGTCGCTTCCGACCCGGACCGAGTACCCGGATTCGGGCGCCTCGACGTACTTGCCGTTGCCGAGGTAGAGCGCCACGTGGGTGAGGCCGCTGCCGAAGTAGAGGATGTCACCGGGCAGCAGCGGGGCCTCGCCCTGTTCCTTCGTGAACCGGGTGTGCGCGTAGCCCGGGTTCTGCCAGGTCGACTGGGTCGTCCGCTCGCTGATGAGGTCCTGGCGGGTCGCCTTGTACCAGGCCCAGCGGACCAGACCGATGCAGTCGAAGCTCCAGTACTTGGTGTCGTGCTGGGCCATCGGGTCGAGGGAGGGTATGCCCTGGCTGGGTCCGGGGAGGCCTTCCGCGTGGCCGCCGCCCCAGGCGTAGATCTTGCCGATGTAGCGGCAGGCGGTCTCCACCGCGTCCACGGCGGCGATGCTCGCGCCCGCCTTCAGCGGGGCGCAGGTGTCGGCGGCGGCGGTCTGCGCGACGGTGCCGACGGCGGAGGTCTCCGCGACGGTGCCGACCGCGGAGGTCTTCGCGGTGGCGGCCGTCTTCGTGGTCGAGACGGTGGCCGGAGTCGCGGCCGTGGCGGTGGTGGTCGGCAGGCCCAGACAGGCCAGCGAGACGGCGGCTGCCAGCAGCAGGCGGAGGGGGCGGAGGAGCCGGCGCTGTCTTCGCCCGCCGTCGTCTCGCGTACTTTCTCGCGTACTTTTTCGCATGTCGTTACCCGATCTCTCCCGCCTGGGTCGTCGGCGTTCCCACCGCTCCGCCTCGGCGGCGTGGACGTCACTTCTGATGTGCTGTGCGGCGGGCCCCCGCCACCCGCGTCCCGAACCCTCGGGCAGCACAGGGCCATACGTCCACGGCGGTGCGGTTGCCCGTTGGGACGGGCAACGGGAAACCCGTGGGAAACCCCCTGTGACCGGCTGGTTCAGCATGCGGGGACGTTGTTGCGCCGGGAAGGCGGCGAACCGCTGCCCGGATGCGGGTATCGGCGATTTTCAGCCGTGGTCTGTTGCTGTGGCTGGTTTGGGTGCATGGTGTGGGTGCGGGTACCGAGCCACCCCCGGGCGAGGTTCCCGCTGCCGGGTCCTGCCGTCGCCGACGGCGGGACCCGCCGCGCCTCCCGGCTCCCCACGAGGCCTGCGGCTGGACGAGGAAGTCGAACACAGGATCCTGCTTGCCCAGTTCGGCAGTGACGGCGATGCGAAGACGACCTGGGGCGACGAGGGCACCCTGTACTGGCTCATCCGCTCCGAGGACCTCGCCGCCCACCGATCGACCAGGCCCGCCTCGCCATGCAGGGCTAAGCCGCCCGTCCCACCC
>NZ_JARGEE010000161.1:0-18941 GCF_033794485.1 Streptomyces sp. MB09-02B | reverse complement strand
TGTGCGGGCAGAAGCCGTCCGTGACGGCATCCTGCCCGCTACACTCCCACCGCTCGACGTTTCCCCAGGTCAAGCCACGAAGTACTGCTGGAGTACTAGGGGACGGGGGGTTGTCCCCACCCCTGAGCGGTCGCTGTGACGACCGCTGAGCGGTCACGGGGACGCGATCGCCGCGATGATCCCGATGACGACGAAGATGGCGAGGAACGAGCCGAAGACCAGGAGCATCTTCTTCTGGCCGTTCTGGGGGTTCGGGTCGAGCACTGGCATGCGCCCAGTCTCGCACCCCCGGCACCCGCCATGGCCGTCGGGGTCCCGGAGCCGTCCGGGACCCGGGACCCGCCGGGGCGGGGCTCAGCGGGCCGCCTCGTCCTCCACCACCCGGTCGCGGCCCGCCAGGACGCCCGCGGCGATCTGCGGGAGCATCAGGGCGGCCATGAGGACGAGGGGCAGGCCCCAGCCGCCGCTGTGCTGGTAGAGGACGCCGACGAGGAGCGGGCCGGGGATCGAGATCAGGTAGCCCGTGCTCTGGGCGAAGGCGGACAGCTGGACGACGCCCGCGCCGGTCCTGGCCCGCATGCCGACCATGGTGAGCGCGAGCGGGAACGAGCAGTTGGCGATGCCGATCAGCACCGCCCACGCCCAGGCGCCCTCCGCCGGGGCGAGGTACAGGCCGCCGTACCCGAGGAGGCCGCAGACGCCCAGGGCGACCACGATCGGCCCCTGGCGGGGCAGGCGGGTGGCGAGCCGGGGGATGACGAAGGCCAGCGGTACGCCCATCACCATGGTGACGGCCAGCAGCAGCCCCGCCGTGCCGGCGGGGACCCCGGCGTCCCGGAAGATCTGCGCCATCCACCCCATCGTGATGTAGGCGGCGGTCGCCTGGAGGCCGAAGAAGACGGCGAGCGCCCAGGCGGTACGGCTCCGGGTGATCCGCAGGGCGGGCGCCGCCTCGCGCGCGGGGCCCGGCGCTCCCCCGGACCTGTCGGCGGCACGCGTGTCCCGGTCGCGGTCCCGGAGCAACGGGAGCCACGGCACCACGGCCGCCCCCGCGAGCAGTGCCCATACGGCCAGCCCGGTCCGCCAACTCCCGCCCAGCGCCTCGGTCATGGGCACGGTGACGGCCGCGGCGGAGGAGGTGCCGAGGGCCAGGGCCATGGAGTAGAGGCCCGTCATGGAGCCGACCCGGTCCGGGAACCAGCGCTTGACGATGACCGGCATCAGGACGTTGCTGACGGCTATGCCCATCAGGGCGAGGGCGCTCGCGGCCACGAATCCGGCCGTGCCGCCTGCGTACGGCCGTATCAGCAGGCCGGCGGCGATGGCGGCCATGCCCGCGCAGACGACGGCGGCCGGACCGAACTGGCGTGCGAGCCGGGGCGCCATGACGCCGAAGACGGCGAAGCAGAGCGGAGGTACGGAGGTGAGGAGCCCGGCGACGCTGCCGCTCATGCCGAGCCCGGTGCGCACCTCTTCCAGGAGGGCGCCGAGGCTGGTGATGGCGGGGCGGAGGTTGAGGGCCGTCAGGACGATACCGAGCACCACGAGGCGGGTCGTCCACGCGCGCGTGGACGACGTCGGAGGTTCGGACCCGTCCTGGTCGGGCACCGGCGTTTCGGACGGTGCCCGAAGCGGTGCGGATGTCGTCGTCGCGGTCTCCTCGCTCTCCATGACATCTATCATAGAATCATAGGATGATTGGTTGTCCATGGCCCGGTCGCCCCCGGTCGGTCACTCCATGCGAAGGTGTGCCATGCCGCTGAGCCATCCCCGCCGATCGGCGCTGTCCGAGCAGGTCATCGCCGCGCTGCGGAACCAGATCACCTCGGGCGAGTGGCCCGTCGGCTCCCGTATCCCCACCGAGCCCGAGCTGGTCGAGGAGCTGGGCGTCGCCCGGAACACGGTCCGTGAGGCCGTCCGCGCGCTCGCGCACAACGGCCTGCTGGACATCCGCCAGGGCTCCGGCACCTACGTCGTCGCGACCAGCGAACTCGCGGGCGTGATGCACCGCCGCTTCGCGGACGCCGACCCGAGCCACATCGCCGAGTTGCGCTCCGCCCTGGAGTCGAGCGCCGCGAAGCTGGCGGCCGAGCGGCGCACCGAGAAGGACCTCAGGCAGCTGGACGTGCTCCTCGCGCGCCGCGAGCAGGCCTGGGCCTCGGGCGACGCGGAGGCCTTCGTGACCGCCGACGCGACCTTCCACATGGCGGTCGTGGCCGCGTCCCACAACGACGTCGTGACGACCGTCTACGCCGACCTGGGCGAGGTCCTGCGGGACTGGTTGCGCGGTGACGTGGGCGAGAAGCTGACGCCGGAGACGTACATGGCCCACGCCCGGCTGGTGGACGCGATCCGCGCGGGCGACGCGGAGACCGCCGCGGCGGAGGCGGCCGGCTATCCCTTCCACTGCCGTCCCGGCCGGGTCGGCCCTCCCCCGGCCGGTGGGTGAACCACACGTCAGCCCTCCCCCCGCTGATGGCTGAACCACACCGAGCGGACTTCCTTCCAGCAGCGCCCGGTGAGCCGTACCGTCCGCGCGGGACCGGTCTCGACCGCGGCGCTGTCGCTGTCGAGGTCCCACCACCGCGCGCACTCGATGTGCAGACGGACGTGGTCGACGGCCGCGTGGGGGTTGAAGCAGAACCCGACCACCTGCGAACCGGTGACGGTGCTGTGACAGGCCGCCCCGAACGGATCGGGCTCGTCGGGCTTGTCGTCCACCACTACGCGCGCGTGCCGCTCCCCGGTCTCCACGCGCGCGTACGGTGCCGATTCGGACGGGAGGGTGAGGACGAGAGCCAGGGCGACGACAGCTGGGGCGATGCTGCGGGAGATGCGCACAAGGGGGACCTCCTCGGCCGAGTGGCTGAGCGGTGCACGTCCAGCGTGCGCGGCACCCGGCCCCGGCGGCCCGCCGGATGAGCCGAACGAGTGATGATCCCGGCGGACAGGAGTACGGCGAGGGCGCGCACCCGAATGGATGCGCGCCCTCGAACCGTGGCAGAGCCCTGTGGGTGGCGCTCAGGCGCCGATCGCGTGCAGCCCGCCGTCCACGTGGATGATCTCGCCGGTGGTCTTGGGGAACCAGTCGCTGAGCAGCGCCACGACACCGCGGCCGGCCGGCTCGGGGTCCTTGAGGTCCCACTCCAGCGGCGAACGGTCGTCCCACACGGCGGCCAGCTCGCCGAAGCCCGGGATGGACTTGGCGGCCATGGAAGCCAGGGGACCGGCGGAGACGAGGTTGCAGCGGATGTTCTGCTTGCCCAGGTCCCGGGCGACGTAACGGCTGGTGGCCTCCAGCGCGGCCTTGGCCGGGCCCATCCAGTCGTACTGAGGCCAGGCGAACTTCGCGTCGAAGGTCAGGCCGACGACCGAGCCGCCGTTCTGCATCAGCGGCAGGCAGGCCATGGTCAGCGACTTCAGGGAGTACGCCGAGACGTGCATCGCGGTGGCGACGGACTCGAAGGGCGTGTTCAGGAAGTTGCCGCCGAGGGCGTCCTGCGGGGCGAAGCCGATGGAGTGGACGACGCCGTCGAGACCGCCCAGCTCCTCGCCGACGATGTCGGCCAGGCGCCCGAGGTGCTCGTCGTTGGTGACGTCCAGCTCGATGACCTTGGTGGGCTTGGGGAGCTTCTTGGCGATGCGCTCGGTCAGCGTGGGCCGGGGGAAGGCCGTGAGGATGATCTCGGCGCCCTGCTCCTGGGCCAGCTTGGCGGTGTGGAAGGCGATGGAGGACTCCATCAGCACACCGGTGATCAGGACGCGCTTGCCCTCGAGGATTCCGCTCATGGTGATCAGTGACCCATTCCCAGTCCGCCGTCTACGGGGATGACGGCTCCAGTGATGTACGAGGCGTCGTCCGAGGTGAGGAACCGCACCGTCGCGGCGATCTCCTCGGGCTGCGCGTAACGACCGAGCGGCACCTGCTTCACGATGCCCGCGCGCTGCTCGTCGGTGAGCACCTTGGTCATGTCGGTGTCGACGAAGCCGGGGGCGACGACGTTGAAGGTGATGTTGCGCGAGCCCAGCTCACGGGCGAGGGAACGCGCGAAGCCGACCAGAGCTGCCTTGGAGGCGGCGTAGTTGGCCTGGCCGGGCGAGCCGTAGAGGCCCACGACCGAGGAAATGAGGACGACCCGGCCCTTCTTGGCGCGCAGCATGCCGCGGTTGGCGCGCTTGACGACGCGGAAGGTGCCGGTGAGGTTGGTGTCGATGACCGAGGTGAAGTCCTCCTCGGACATGCGCATCAGGAGCTGGTCCTTGGTGACGCCGGCGTTGGCGATCAGCACCTCGACCGGGCCGTGTTCGGCCTCGATCTCCTTGTAGGCCTGCTCCACCTGCTCGGGGTCGGTGATGTCGCACTTGACGGCCAAGAAGCCGGCCGGCGGCTCCCCCGAGCGGTAGGTGATGGCGACCTTGTCGCCGGCGTCGGCGAACGCGCGGGCGATGGCGAGGCCGATGCCCCGGTTGCCTCCGGTGACGAGAACCGAGCGGCTCAACGGATCACCCTTTCCTTAGCGGTCTGAACGCCTGCCTGCATGCCTGGACGGCAGGCGCCTTCCCTCGAAACCTATCGGTCCACCTCTTCCGGCGGGCATTCGAGCTGTGACAGTGGCTCGGGGGAGTCGCTGTGGGGTCCCTACAGAAAGCGGGCCGACCGCAGCCGGAAAGATGTGGTCCGGCCGCCCGCGGGCGCGACATGATCGGACCCGACAGGCCACGACCATCGTTCGGCAACAGGGAGACCCTCGGTGCCTCATTCCATCGACGAAGCCTTCACGGCACTACCGCTGAGGGCATTGGCCGACGCCGCGCTCGCCCGCGCCCGTGCCCTCGGCGCCGATCACGCCGACTTCCGCTTCGAGCGGGTGCGCAGCGCCTCCTGGCGGCTCAGGGACGCCAAGCCCGCAGGGTCGTCGGACACGACCGACCTCGGGTACGCGGTGCGGGTGGTGCACGGCGGGACCTGGGGGTTCGCGTCCGGGGTGGATCTGACGATGGACGCCGCCGCGAAGGTCGCCTCGCAGGCCGTGGCCATGGCCAAGCTCTCCGCGCAGGTCATCAAGGCCGCCGGGTCGGACGAGCGCGTGGAGCTGGCGGACGAGCCGGTGCACGCGGAGAAGACCTGGATCTCCTCGTACGAGATCGATCCGTTCACCGTCCCCGACGAGGAGAAGACCGCGCTGCTCACGGAGTGGAGCACGCGGCTGCTGGCGGCCGACGGGATCAACCACGTCGACGCCTCGCTGCTCACCGTGCACGAGAACAAGTTCTACGCGGACACCGCCGGGACGGTGACGACGCAGCAGCGCGTACGGCTGCATCCGTCGCTGACCGCCGTGTCCGTCGACGAGTCCAGCGGCGAGTTCGACTCGATGCGGACGCTGGCGCCGCCGGTCGGGCGCGGCTGGGAGTACGTGACGGGCACCGGCTGGGACTGGGACGACGAGCTGGCGCGCATCCCGGAGCTGCTCGCCGAGAAGATGCGGGCGCCGAGCGTCGAGGCGGGCGTCTACGACCTGGTCGTCGACCCGTCCAACCTGTGGCTGACCATCCACGAGTCCATCGGCCACGCCACCGAACTGGACCGCGCGCTCGGCTACGAGGCCGCGTACGCCGGCACGTCCTTCGCGACCTTCGACAAGCTCAACAAGCTCCGGTACGGCTCCGAGCTGATGAACGTCACCGGTGACCGCACCGCCGAGCACGGTCTGGCGACCATCGGGTACGACGACGAGGGCGTGGCGGGCCAGAGCTGGGACCTCGTCCGCGACGGCACCCTGGTCGGCTACCAGCTCGACCGTCGCATCGCGAAGTTGACCGGCCTCGGCCGCTCCAACGGCTGTGCGTACGCCGACTCCCCCGGGCACGTACCGGTGCAGCGTATGGCCAATGTGTCGCTGAAGCCGGATCCGGCGGGGATGTCGACGGAGGATCTGATCGGCGGGGTCGACCGGGGCGTGTACGTCGTCGGGGACCGGTCCTGGTCCATCGACATGCAGCGGTACAACTTCCAGTTCACCGGACAGCGGTTCTTCAAGATCGAGAACGGGCGGATCACCGGGCAGCTGCGGGACGTCGCCTACCAGGCGACGACGACAGACTTCTGGGGATCCATGGCGGCTGTCGGCGGACCGCAGACCTATGTCCTGGGCGGCGCGTTCAACTGCGGGAAGGCCCAGCCGGGTCAGGTCGCCGCGGTGTCGCACGGCTGCCCCTCCGCCCTCTTCAAGGGCGTCAACATTCTGAACACCACGCAGGAGGCCGGTCGATGAGCGCGCGGAACACCAAGGCGCACAAGCCGCACGAGGTCGTCGAGCGGGCCCTCGAACTCTCCCGGGCCGACGGCTGTGTGGTGATCGCCGACGAGTACTCGACGGCGAACCTGCGCTGGGCCGGCAACGCGCTGACCACGAACGGGGTGACCCGGGGCCGGTCGGTGACGGTCGTCGCCACTGTGGACGGCAGGGAGGGCACCGCCTCCGGGGTCGTCTCGCGGGCCGCCGTCACCCCCGAGGAGCTGGAGCCGCTGGTGCGGGCCGCCGAGGCCGCCGCGCGCGGCGCCGGTCCGGCCGAGGACGCCCAGCCGCTGGTCACGGGGGTGGCGCACTCCCCCGACTTCACGGACGCGCCCGCCGAGACCTCCTCCGCCGTGTTCGCCGACTTCGCGCCCGCCCTCGGCGAGTCCTTCGCACGCGCGCGTGCGGGCGGCCGTGAGCTGTACGGCTTCGCCAACCACGAGCTGGTGTCGAGCTACGTCGGTACGTCCACCGGGCTCCGGCTCCGCCACGACCAGCCGAACGGGACGCTGGAGCTGAACGCCAAGTCCCCGGACCGCAAGCGCTCGGCCTGGGCGGGTCGCTCCACACGGGACTTCAAGGACGTCGACCCGGCGGCCCTGGACGCGGAGCTGGCCGTCCGCCTGGGCTGGGCCGAGCGGCGGGTGCCGCTGCCCGCCGGACGGTACGAGACGCTGCTGCCGCCGACGGCCGTGGCGGACCTGCTGATCTACCAGATGTGGTCGGCGTCGGCGCGGGACGCGGCCGAGGGCAGAACCGTCTTCAGCAAGCCCGGCGGCGGCACGCGGATCGGCGAGCGGCTGTCCGAGCTGCCGCTGACCCTGCGCAGCGACCCGAACGAGCCGGGCCTGGAGGCCGCGCCGTTCGTGCTGGCCCACTCCTCCGGCGGCGACAGCTCGGTGTTCGACAACGGGCTGCCGCTGACGGCGACCGAGTGGATCAGCGGCGGCGAGATCGCGCATCTGCCGACCACCCGGCACAGCGCGGGCCTGACGGGGCTGCCGGTGGTGCCGACGATCGGCAACCTGATCCTGGACGGCGGTGAGGACCGCTCCCTGGAGGAGATGGTCGCGAACACCGAGCGCGGGCTGCTGCTGACCTGCCTGTGGTACATCCGCGAGGTCGACCCGGCGACGCTGCTGCTGACCGGTCTGACCCGTGACGGCGTCTACCTCGTGGAGAAGGGCGAGGTCACGGGCGAGGTCAACAACTTCCGGTTCAACGAGTCGCCGGTGGACCTGCTGGGCCGGGCCACGGAGGCCGGACGCACGGAGAAGACACTGCCGCGCGAGTGGAGCGACTACTTCACCAGGGCCGCGATGCCCGCCCTGCGGGTGCCGGATTTCAATATGAGTTCTGTCAGCCAGGGCGTATAACCTCGTACCTGATTACGACCCACTCAAGGAGACACGAGAACCGTGACGGACATCGTCGACGAGCTGAAGTGGCGGGGCCTGTTCGCCCTGTCCACCGACGAGGACGCTTTGCGCAAGGCGCTCGCGGACGGTCCCGTCACGTTCTATTGCGGTTTCGACCCGACCGCGCCGTCCCTGCACGTCGGACATCTGGTGCAGGTGCTCACCGTGCGCCGGCTCCAGCAGGCCGGTCACCGGCCGCTGGCGCTGGTCGGCGGGGCGACGGGCCTGATCGGCGACCCCCGCCCGACGGCGGAGCGCACGCTGAACGACCCGGAGACCGTCGCGGGCTGGGTCGGGAAGCTGCGCGGTCAGATCGAACCGTTCCTGTCCTTCGAGGGCGAGAACGCGGCCGTCATGGTCAACAACCTCGACTGGACCGAGGGCCTGTCCGCCATCGAGTTCCTGCGGGACATCGGCAAGCACTTCCGCGTCAACAAGATGCTGACGAAGGACTCCGTCGCCCGTCGTCTGGAGTCCGACCAGGGCATCAGCTACACCGAGTTCAGCTACCAGATCCTCCAGGGCATGGACTTCCTCCAGCTCTACCGCAGGTACGGCTGCACGCTCCAGCAGGGCGGCAGCGACCAGTGGGGCAACCTCACGGCCGGCCTGGACCTGATCCACCGCCTCGAGCCCGGTGTGGAGGCGCACGCGCTGGCCACCCCGCTGATGACCAAGGCGGACGGCACCAAGTTCGGCAAGACCGAGGGCGGCGCCGTCTGGCTCGACCCGGAGATGACCACGCCGTACGCGTTCTACCAGTTCTGGCTGAACGTGGATGACCGGGACATCACCCGGTACATGCGGATCCTGTCCTTCAAGTCCCGTGCGGAGCTTGAGGAGTTGGAGCAGCAGACGGAGGAGCGGCCGCAGGCGCGGGCCGCGCAGCGGGCGCTGGCCGAGGAGCTGACGACGCTGGTGCACGGGGAGCGGCAGACGGCCGCCGTGATCGCCGCGTCCCGGGCCCTCTTCGGTCAGGGCGAGCTGGCGGAGCTGGACGAGAAGACGCTGGCCGCGGCGCTGTCGGAGCTGCCGCACGCGAAGGTGGCCGAGCTGGCGCCGGTCGTGGATCTCCTCGCGGAGGTCGGGCTGGTGCCGAGCAAGTCCGCGGGTCGGCGGACCGTGAAGGAGGGCGGGGCGTACGTGAACAACGTGAAGGTCACCGCGGAGGACGCGGTTCCGTCCCGGGAAGAGCTGATCCATGGGCGGTGGCTGGTGCTGCGGCGAGGGAAGAAGAATTTGGCCGCGATCGAGGTGACCGGGGCCTAGGCGCGAGCGAGTTCGCCGGAGCCTGGGCGCCGTAGGGGCGTGGGTGGTCTGGCGAGTGCCGCTTCGTCGTGGTTGCTCGCGCAGTTCCCCGCGCCCCTTTCGGGGCGCTCAGGTCCGTTGTTTTCTCTTGCCCAGGGTCGCCATGTACGCCATGTCGCCCAGGGCCACGATGACGATCGCGGCGACCAGCTGGAAGATGTGGCGGCTCCAGTCGATGCCGGCGGTCTCCTCGACGCCGAAGCCGCGTGCGATCGCGTTGCCGACGATGGCGCCCAGCATGCCGAAGATCGTCGTCAGCCAGAGCGGGCTGTGCTGCTTGCCCGGGAGGATCGCCTTGGCCAACAGGCCCAGTACGAATCCGACGATGATCGCCCACAACCAGCCCATGGCTGCCTCCTCGTACGGCTCTACGTCAGCATTACGCCCAGTGTCGGCCCGCCTGCGGTACGCCGCATGTCGGGCACCGCTGTACGCGCTACGGCGCATTCCCCGCACTCTCCGTGGAAGGTGACCCGGTCTCGTAGGCGGCGCAGACGCGGCGTAACGTTGAACGTGTCCGGACCGCGTGCCCTGTAGCGGACACGGACGGGCACGGGCCGGGGAGCGTCCGATACAGGCGGGTGGTGGAACGCGATGCGGAAGCAGAGCAACGTCGAGGTCTTCCGGATCACAGGTGCCCGGCAGGGCCTCGCCGACGACGTCCGCGGCCGGCAGCGTCGCTACATCATCTCGATGTCGGTCCGTACCCTCGCGGTGATCGCCGCCGCGGTCCTCTGGAACGTCGAACGGCACGTCGCGGTCGTCGCGCTGGTGCTCGGCGCGGTGCTGCCGTACATCGCCGTGGTGATCGCCAACGCGGGCCGGGAGAACGCGCCCTCGCTGCCGTCCACGTTCGTGCGGGCGCCCATGCGACCGATGATCACGCCGCCCGCGGAATCCGCCCCGGAGGACCAGGCGGCCGATCCCGCGGGGCACCGGCGCAGCGAGCCGCGCGAGCGGGCCTGAACTCCGGCCCTCCGGCCGTCCCTACGAAGCGGAATCCGGCCACCCGCCAAGCTCAAGAAAAGCTCAGATCAATCATGTAGTTCCTGTGCCGGGCAGAGGCCTACCCGTGACATACTTCGTACGCGCTCCGCATCCCCCGTCGGAGCGACAGACCGACGCCGGGCAGCTCCCCCCGTGGCTGCTCGGCGTCGCCTTTTCTCCGGCCGGATTCCTGCGGCTAGGGTCGACGCGTGAACATCCTCAACGTCCCCGGCTCGGATCCTTCCTCCCCCATCTGTTCGGCCAAGGGCTGCTCCGCCGACGCGGTCTGGGTGCTCGCCTGGAACAACCCGAAACTGCACACGCCGGAGCGCCGCAAGACCTGGCTCGCCTGCGAGGAGCACCGGGAGCACCTGTCGCAGTTCCTGGGGGTGCGGGGGTTCCTGAAGGACGTGGTGAAGCTGGACGACTGGGAGGAGCCGGCGCCGTAGGGCCGCTCAGCCCCCGATCGCCGACATCGGCCTGTCCGGCTGGACGAACGACGGGTCGTCCAGGCCGGCGCCCGCCTTCTTGCCCCACATCGCCAGCCGCCAGATGCGGGCTATCTCCTCGTCCGGGGCGCCGGAGCGCAGTGCGGCGCGCAGGTCGGTCTCCTCGCGGGCGAAAAGGCAGGTGCGGACCTGGCCGTCGGCGGTGAGGCGGGTGCGGTCGCAGGCGGAGCAGAAGGGGCGGGTGACGGAGGCGATGACGCCCACGCGGTGGGGGCCCCCGTCGACCAGCCAGCGTTCGGCCGGGGCGGAGCCGCGTTCGTCCTTGCCCTCGGGGGTGAGGTCGAAGCGGGTGCGCAGGGAGGTCAGGATGTCGCCGGCGGTCACCATGCCGTCGCGCTTCCAGCCGTGCTGGGCGTCCAGGGGCATCTGTTCGATGAAGCGCAGCTCGTAGTCGTGCTCGACGGCCCAGGCGAGGAGGTCCGGGGCCTCGTCGTCGTTCAGGCCGGGCATCAGGACCGAGTTGACCTTGACGGGGGTCAGGTCGGCGTCGCGGGCGGCTTCGAGGCCTTCGAGGACGTCCTTGTGGCGGTCCCGGCGGGTGAGGGTCTTGAAGACGTCCGGGCGCAGGGTGTCCAGGGAGACGTTCACCCGGTCCAGGCCGGCCGCCTTCAGGGCCGTCGCCGTGCGCCTGAGGCCGATGCCGTTGGTGGTGAGGGACATCTGGGGGCGGGGGGCGAGGGCCGCCACGCGCTCCACGATGCCGACCAGGCCGGGGCGCAGGAGCGGCTCACCGCCGGTGAAGCGGACCTCCTCGATGCCCAGGATCCGGACGGCTATGTCGATGAGGCGGACGATCTCGTCGTCGTTCAGCAGGTCGGGCTTGGCCAGCCACTGCAGGCCCTCCTCGGGCATGCAGTACGTACAGCGCAGATTGCACCGGTCGGTCAGCGAAACCCTCAGGTCGGTGGCCACTCGGCCGTAGGTGTCGATGAGCACGTGGGCCCCCTCCCTCGCGGCGGATCACAATCGTTCGACATCTGCGAGCCTACGTGACCGCGCTGACAACATCACCGGCCCGATCGCACGAGACGCGGCGAGGGGCCGCCGTAGATCTCTACGACGGCCCCTGCGACGCGGGCGCGGACCGCGCCCTGTGGGGGCGCGGGGAACTGCGCGACCAGCCACGACGGCGCCCAGCCTCGTGACGGGGTCTTTCAGCGGAGCTAGTGCGCGCCCGTGCCCGTGAGGGAGCGGACCTCCAGCTCGGCGTACTTCGCGTCGTCGGCCTTCTCCTTGGAGAGGACCGTGCCGAGGAAGCCCATGAGGAAGCCGAACGGGATGGAGATGATGCCCGGGTTCTTCAGCGGGAACCAGGCGAAGTCGACGTCCGGGAACATCGCCTTCGGGTCGCCGGAGACCACGGGCGAGAACAGCACCAGACCGACGGCGACGATCAGACCGCCGTAGATCGACCACAGCGCGCCCTGGGTGGTGAACTTCTTCCAGAAGAGGCTGTAGAGGATGGTCGGCAGGTTGGCGGAGGCCGCGACCGCGAAGGCGAGGGCGACCAGGCCGGCCACGTTCAGGTCGCGGGCGAGGGCGCCGAGGCCGATGGAGACGATGCCGATGAAGACGGTCGCCCAGCGGGCCGCGCGGACCTCCTCGGCGCCGGAGGCCTGTCCCTTGCGGATGACGTTGGCGTAGATGTCGTGCGCGAAGGAGGACGACGAGGCGAGGGTGAGGCCGGCGACCACGGCGAGGATGGTCGCGAAGGCCACCGCCGAGATGGTGGCGAGCAGGATCGCTCCCCAGGCCGAGTCGACGCCGCCCAGATGCAGGGCGAGCAGTGGGGCCGCCGTGTTGCCGGACGGGTTGGAGGCGATGATCTCGTCCTGGGAGATCAGCGCGGCGGCGCCGAAGCCGAGGGCGATGGTCATCAGGTAGAAACCGCCGATGATGCCGATGGCCCAGTTGACCGACTTTCGGGCGGCCTTGGCGTTGGGCACCGTGTAGAAGCGGATCAGGATGTGCGGCAGACCGGCGGTGCCGAGGACCAGGGCGATGCCGAGGGAGATGAAGTCCAGCTTGGAGGTGCCGGTGGCGCCGTACTGCAGGCCGGGCTCCAGGAAGGCGGCGCCCTTGCCGCTGTTCTCGGCGGCGGTGCCGAGCAGATCGGAGATGTTGAAGTTGAACTTCAGCAGCACCAGGAACGTAATGAGGAGCGTGCCGCCGATGAGGAGCACGGCCTTCACCATCTGGACCCAGGTGGTGCCCTTCATACCGCCGATGGAGACGTAGACGATCATCAGGAGGCCGACGAGGGCGACGATGAGGATCTTGCCCGCGTCGGAGGTGATGCCGAGGAGCAGGGAGACGAGGACGCCCGCGCCCGCCATCTGGGCCAGCAGGTAGAAGATCGACACGACGATCGTGGAGGTACCGGCGGCGGTGCGGACGGGGCGCTGGCGCATGCGGTACGCGAGGACGTCGCCCATGGTGTAGCGGCCGGAGTTCCGGAGCGGCTCGGCGACCAGCAGGAGGGCGACCAGCCAGGCGACCAGGAAGCCGATGGAGTAGAGGAAGCCGTCGTAGCCGAAGAGGGCGATGGCGCCCGCGATGCCGAGGAACGACGCGGCGGACATGTAGTCGCCGGAGACCGCGAGGCCGTTCTGGAAGGCGCTGAACTGCCGGCCGCCCGCGTAGAAGTCGGCGGCGTCCTTGGTCTGGCGGCCGGCCCAGACGGTGATGCCGAGGGTGGCGAGGACGAACAGCGCGAACAGGGTGATGATGAGCGGCCGGTGCTCGCTGGCCTCGTTGGCCGCGAGGAACGTCTGCTGTACGGGGCTCATGCGCCGCCCTCCATCCGGGACTTGATCGCCTCGGCCTTGGGGTCGAGCTTCGCGGCGGCGTGCTTCGAGTACCACCAGGCGATGAGGAACGTGGTGACGAACTGTGCGACGCCCAGGACGAAGGCGACGTTGATGTTGCCGAAGAGCTTGGTGCCCATGAAGTCGCCCGCGTAGTTGGAGAGCAGGACGTACAGCAGGTACCAGGTGATGAAGCCCACGGTCAGCGGGAAGGCGAACGAGCGGTAGGAGCGGCGTAGTTCGGCGAACTCGGCGCTCTCATGGACCGCGGCGAACTCCTCCGGTGAGGGGAGGTGATGCTCTGCCTTCGCTGGGGGCGGTGCGTCGGTTGCCACGGAGTCTCCTCGCGTCTGAGCCGCCTTCGCGACGGTGGACGGTGACGTTCTCGCCGTCGGATCGGGGGACGGGCTGGGTTCGGACATGGGGTCGGATCTGTTCCTTCGGTGACGGGTGCGCGATCGTGCTCGCGCTCCCTGCTCAACGTCACGGCGGGGCGCGAGGACCGGTTCAACCGTGCGTGTTTCTTTCGAAAACCGATTCGGAAAGCGATGCGAGGGCCGTACACGTTCGCCGCGCGGTCGGGTGGAAACGGCCGGGAGGTGCGGCGACTTCGAGGGTTACCCCTCTACTTCGGCCTCCCGCCCGTGAAGTCATTGCTGGCCGACGACGACCAGGGATAGCTTCGGGCTGCACCACCAACGTCATGTACCTGCCCAGGCACCCGTGTGTCTCGGGCCGGTTTCTTTGAAGATGATGTGGAGATCACATGGCTCATCTGCGCTCCAGACGACAGCTCGCGCTCGCGGTGCCGGTCGTCCTGTCGCTGACCGCCTCGCTCGGTTTCCTGCCGGGTGTCGCCTCGGCGGCCCCGCTCCCGGAGTCCACCGCCGCGACCGCGGAGGGCCCGAACCTTTCGTACGTCGTGAACACGAAGACGGACCGGCACACGATCGCCAAGGTGCAGAAGGCGATAACCCGGGCCGGCGGCAAGATAGTGGTCACCCACGCCAAGATCGGCGTGATCGTGGTCCACTCGACCGACCCGGCGTTCGGTGCGACGATCCGCGCGGTGCGTGGGGTGCAGTCCGCCGGTGCCACCCGGACCTCGCCGCTGACCCCCGCCGGCACGACGGACGTGGGCGCCGTCGACATGCTGACGGACGCCGAGGCCGCGAAGGTGAAGGCCGCCTCGGCGGACATCCCCGACGCCGAGCCCCTCGAGGCCGACCAGTGGGACCTGCGCTCGATCGGCGCCGACAAGGCCGCGAAGATCGACGACGGCAGCAAGAAGGTCACGGTCGCCGTGATCGACACGGGCGTCGACGACACCCACCCGGACCTCGCGCCGAACTTCTCCAAGTCCCAGTCCGCCAACTGCGACGGCGGTGTCGCGGACACCAGCGAGGGCTCCTGGCGGCCGTACACCCCGCAGGACTACCACGGCACCCACGTGGCCGGTGAGATAGCCGCGGCCCGCAACGGCGTCGGTGTCGCCGGTGTCGCGCCGGGTGTGAAGGTCTCCAGCATCAACGTGACCGACCGCACCAGCGGCCTCTTCTACGCGGAGTCCGTCGTCTGCGCGTTCGTCTTCGCCGCCGACCGCGGCGTGGAGATCACGAACAACAGCTACTACGTCGACCCGTGGCTCTACAACTGTGTGGACGACCCGGACCAGAAGGCCATCGTCGACGCGGTGAACCGGGCGCAGAAGTACGCCACGAAGAAGGGCACCCTGCACCTGGCCTCGGCCGGCAACTCCAACCACGATCTCGCCTCCGACGCGATCCTGGACGCGTCCAGCCCCAACGACACCACGCCGGTCGAGCGCACCATCGACCCGAGCGAGTGCTTCGACGTGCCGACCCAGCTGCCGGGCATCGTCACGGTCAGCGCGACGGGCGTGAAGAACGAGAAGTCGTACTACTCCACGTACGGCAACGGAGTCGTCGACATCGCGGCGCCGGGTGGCGACGCCCGCTACCAGATCCCGGACACGCCGTCGAAGAACGGCCGCATCCTGTCCACCATGCCGAACGGCGAGTACGGCTACCTCCAGGGCACCTCCATGGCGTCGCCGCACGCCGCCGGTGTCGCCGCGCTGCTGAAGTCCACGCACCCGTGGGCGTCCCCGAAGCAGCTGCAGAAGCTGTTGAAGGCCCAGGCGGACGAGCAGGCCTGCCCGACGTCGTACGACCAGAACGGCGACGGCGTCCAGGACGCGGTTTGCGAAGGCAGCCCCAGCGTGAACGGTTTCTACGGGTTCGGCATCGTCAACGCCCTGAAGGCCGTCAAGTAACACAGCCGGCGAGCAGCCACGACGAATCGGAGACAGCATGACAGCGCCTCTCAAGCGCTCCCGTCGTCTGGCCGCGATCCCGCTGGGGATGGCCATGGCGACCGCGCTGGTCGTCGTACCGAACGTCACGGCCGCTGCCGCCGAGTCGGCCGGGCAGGCCACGTCGGCCGGGCAGGCCGACGCGCCCGGGCTCAGCCATGTCGTCAACGTGCGCGCGGGGCACGGGCCCTCCGCGCACGTGAAGAAGGCGATCGGGGAGGCCGGCGGCACGATCGTGACGTCGTACGACCGGATCGGTGTCGTCGTCGTCCACTCCTCGAACCCCGGCTTCGCCGCGGAGATCCGTGAGGTGCGCGGGGTCCAGTCGGCCGGTGCCACCCGCACCGCGCCGCTGCCCGCGCAGTCGACCACCGACGTGGGCACCCCCAAGGTGCTGACCGCCGAGGAGGTCGCGGACGTCGAGGCTGCGGACGGGCAGGACCCACTGGAGCCGTTGCAGTGGGACCTGCCCGCCATCAAGGCCGACAAGGCCCACGAGGTGTCGCTCGGCAGCCAGGACGTCACGGTCGCCGTCATCGACACGGGTGTCGACGACACGCACCCGGACATCGCGCCGAACTTCGACCGCGAGGCCTCCGTCAACTGTGTGACGGGCAAGCCCGACACCGGCGACGGGGCCTGGCGGCCGGGGCCCACGGAGAGCGCGCACGGCACCCATGTGGCCGGTGAGATCGCCGCCGCGAAGAACGGCGTCGGTGTCACGGGTGTGGCGCCAGGGGTGAAGGTGTCCGGCATCAAGGTGTCGACCACCGCCGGCTTCTTCTACACGGAGGCCGTGGTCTGCGGCTTCATGTGGGCCGCCGAGCACGGGGTGGATGTCACCAACAACAGCTACTACACCGATCCCTGGTACTTCAACTGCAAGAACGACCCGGACCAGAAGGCGCTGGTGGAGGCCCTCGGCCGGGCGACGAAGTACGCGGAGAGGATGGGCGCGGTCAATGTGGCCGCGGCCGGCAACGAGAACTACGACCTCGCGGCCGACGAGATCACCGACCCGGTCTCCCCCAACGACTCGACCCCGTCGGACCGGGTGATCGACCCGTCCGAGTGCCTCGACATCCCGACGCAACTGCCGGGTGTCGTCACGGTCGCCTCCACCGGCGCCAAGGGCATCAAGTCGTCCTTCTCCAACCACGGTCTGGGTGTCATCGACATCGCCGCACCCGGCGGCGACTCGACCCGCTTCCAGACCCCGGCCCCGCCCGCCACCAGCGGTCTGATCCTGGGCCCGCTGCCCGGCGGCACATGGGGCTACATGGCCGGTACGTCGATGGCGTCCCCGCACGTCGCGGGCGTCGCCGCGCTCATCAAGTCGACGCATCCGCACGCCCCGGCCGCCCTGGTCAAGGCGCTGCTGTACGCCGAGGCCGACGCCACGCCCTGCACCGACCCGTACGACATCGACGGGGACGGCAAGGTGGACGCGGTCTGCGAGGGGCCGAGGAACTACAACGGCTTCTACGGCTTCGGCACCGCGGACGCGCTGGACGCGGTGACCAGGTAGGAACCTCTTCACGGCAGGAACCTCTTGACGGAAGTCGGGCCGGGCGGTGGTGCACCGCCCGGTCCTTCCGTTGCGTAGGTTCGGATCATGACTGACATGGATGGTGTGTGGGCGGCCCTGGGCGGCGATCCCGCTCTGCTGCCGGGGGTCTCGACCGTCGTACGCGGCGGAGTGCTCGACGCACGGCTGCCGGTAAGGGAGCTGGCGCGGACCTGCGTCGGGGTGTGCGCGCTGGCGGCTGCCGAGCTGGGCGCGCGCCGTGCCGGGCTCGACGAGGTCCCCCGGGTGCGGGTGGACGACGGGGCGGTCGGCACGGCCCTCGTGAGTGAACGGCATCTGCTGGTCGACGGTCGGGCGCCGGTCAACTTCGCGCCCCTGTCGCGGTTCTGGCGGACGGCGGACGGGTGGGTGCGGACGCACGCGAACTATCCGCATCACCGGGAGCGGCTGCTGTCGGCGCTGGGGGTGCGTGCCGGTGAGCTGCCCGGCGAGGGAGTGCCCGACGTCGGGGCCGCGCTGGCCGAACGGTCGTCCCTGGAGGTCGAGGACGCGGTCTGCGCGGCCGGGGGTCTGGCGTTCGCCCTGCGGACGCCGAAGGAGTGGGCCGCGCACGAGCAGGCGGTGGCCGTGCGGGAGCGTCCGCTGATCGAGTGGAGGCGTGGGGACGGTGCCGACGCGCCCCGCGCGCGCGTGCTCGGTCCCGGGGCTGGGGCCTCATCGCTACCGGCCGCCGGGGTGCGTGTCCTGGACCTGACCCGGGTCATAGCGGGCCCGGTCGCCACCCGCACGCTCGCCCTGCTCGGCGCGGACGTCCTGCGGATCGACCCGCCGGGGATGCCCGAGATCCTCGACCAGCACGCCGACACGGGCTTCGGGAAGCGGTCGGCGACGCTCGATCTGGCCGCGGACCCCAGGGCCTTCGAGGCGCTGCTCGCCGAGGCGGACGTCGTCGTCACCGGGTACCGGCCCGGCGCGCTGGACCGGTTCGGGCTGTCGCCCGAGGAACTCGTCGAGCGCCGGCCCGGGCTGGTCGTGGCGCACCTCTCGGCATGGGGCGCGTACGGCCCCTGGGCGAGGCGGCGGGGCTTCGACAGCCTGGTGCAGGTGGCCACGGGCATCGCGGCGGTCGAGGGTTCCATGGAACGGCCGGGCGCGCTGCCCGCGCAGGCGCTGGACCACGGGACGGGGTATCTGCTGGCGGCGGCCGTGCTGCGGTCGCTCACCGAGCGGGTCGACGGGGGCGGCGGTCGCGTCGTCCGACTGGCGCTCGCGCGTACGGCGGCCTGGCTGACGGACGGTGTCGAGCCCGGCCCGGACGGGGGCATCGGCTACGACGGGCCGGAGGAGTGGCTCGCCGAGCGGGACAGCCCGCTGGGACGGCTGCGGTACGCGCGGTCGCCGGTCTCCTTCGAGGGCGGACCGGAGGACTGGACACGGCCGCCCGGGCGCTGGGGAGCGGACGAGGCACGCTGGCGTTGAGTCGCCCGAGACCCTGAACCGCCGGAAGCCCTGCGCCGCACATATGGGCGGATTATCGAACTGCCGGTCGCTTTCCGGCACTTGCCCGGTTCTGGTGCGACTGGTGAACTTTCCGGAGTGAGCCTGACGAGACGGACGACGGACGACGGACGCGACGGGAGCGGGAGCCGACGGGCCCTGTCCCTTATCCACATCTGCCGCTGCCGACGAAAAACCTTTTTTGAACTACGGGGTATCCCAGAGTAAAAAAAAAAAAAAAAGAAAAAAGAGA
>NZ_JARGEE010000160.1:0-18972 GCF_033794485.1 Streptomyces sp. MB09-02B | reverse complement strand
ACCGACGCCAACGCCAGCCCCACATCGTCCGCGGCTACTTCGGCGGCCCGCACGTCCGCTACATCCTCGAATAGAACCCTTTGAGTTTCGGATCAATAGCAGGTGTCCTACCCGGCTTTGCTGTTCCTCCTTGGGAGACCTGCTCCAAGCCAGATAAGGGGCAAGCACAGCTGCCTCTGCTCGGCGCCTCCAAGCGGATTCGCCCACGGCAGACGAGAAAGAGCGCGAAGAGACTGGAACCTGCTCCGGAAGCATGTCAACGTACAACATCCCGGAAACACCAGCTCATTGGAGGGGCGGGCTTTCAAGTCGGCAGGAAGTCGACCACGACGTCAGCCAGCCGGTATCTCACGCTGCTCGGCCTCCTCGTAGAGGCCCTGAACAAGGAGCATCATCTGTCGAGTGCGACTCTCCGATCCGCCCGTTACCCTGCTTCCCATCCGCTTGGCGACCTGGGCGCGTCGAGCGCACAGCGACGATGGGACTGTGTCGCCCTTTCTGCGGTGATGACCTTCTGTGTTCGTGCTGCCGGGCTGCTCGGTGAGGCTTTGTTGCTACGCGGCGGACCCCCGGTACGGAGACGTCTTCGCACACTCGGCCCACCCCAGAGGTCGCCCGGGTGTCAGCGTTCCCGGACTTGGGTTTCTGGTCGCACGCTGTTTTTCTGAGCTGTGGGGAGTGGAACATAGACCACGATCGCCGGTTAGCCAAACCGGCGATCGTGACGACCATTGAGGGTGTTCGCAGCGGCTGTGCTTGGCGGTGGAGTCGTGGCGGATGCAGTAGACAGCGCCGCAAAGACGCAAGGAGGTACTGAGCGGCTCCTTCCTGCTACTGCCACTGTAATCCACAGCGTCTCTTCGCTGAAGGAGAAGCGATTTCTTGCTGTGCCGGCACGGGCTCTCAGCGCTGTCGGTTCCGCTCCGGCACCCCGCGTGCTCTTTCGTGAGGAACGCCTATCTCATGTGCCTATCCGCGATGCTCCCTGCCCTTTTCGCCGCAGGCTGGCAGGCCCGTTCTCGTTTTACGCCGACTTCTTGTCCGGTTGAGAGTGCGAGGCGGCGTCATGGCGGGAGCGGTTCGACATGGGCGGAAGCTGACAGTCGGTGAGATCTGCGATGAGCTTCAGATCGCCCGATCGACCTTCTACGGCTGGCGCCAGAAGAGGTGCGGCCCGCGCTGCATGGGACTGCCCAACGGCTCCATCCGGATACAGCGGCGCCATGAACGCGTAGGAGCGGCGCCGTCTGCTGGTGCCTTGATGGCCGGGGCGCCCCTTTCCTGAAGCATTGTGGCCCTCCGGCAATGTCGAATTTTTCATGGCCTGAAGGAGAGTGAGTAATCCTGTCGGATCCGATCAAGAAGTTGCGGCCGAACGCGAAGGGGCAGATTCGGTACCGGTTCGTGGTCGATGTAGGTATCGACCACGCCACCGGGAAGCGCCAGCAGCTAACTCGCACATTCGGCACGCTGAAGGAAGCGAAGGCCGAGTATGCGCGCATCACCAACCGTCGCCAGGAAGGGACGCTCGCACCGCCGAATAAGCTCACCTTGAATGAGTGGCTCGACCAGTGGCTGGCCATGAAGGCTGACGACTTGGAAGAAACCACCATCTACAACTACCGCATCACCCTCGACCGGGTGCGGGGGAAGTTGGGCAACGTCCGTCTTCAGGAACTCACTGAAGAGGACGTAGAAGGGTGGATGCACTGGGCCCTGAAGTACGGGCGCGTACGCGGTGGTAAGGCAGGTACTCCGCTCGGCGTGACCACCGTAGCCATGAGCCTGGCTCGGCTGAAGGATGCCCTGAACCGAGCCGTGACTCGTCGGCTGGTGGCCGTGAACGTGGCTCAGCACGTGACCATTCCGCGAAGGGCGCGCAAGGAAGAACGGAAGAAGAAAGAGGAGGTGAAGCCCTGGAACGTCCAGGAAATTCAGACGTTCGTTCAGGGGGTCAAGGGAGAACGGCTCTACGCTCCGCTCATGCTGTCCCTCATGGGTCTACGTCCGGCTGAGGTCTGCGGACTCCGGTGGGAAGACGTCGACTTGGACAATGCCACGATCACCATCGCCAACACACGGACGATGATGGGCAATCGGTACGTGGTGGAGAAGGACACCAAGTCTCTGGCCGGTGAGCGGGAACTCCCGTTGCCAGCTCCGGTGCTGGCTGCTCTCAAGTCGTACAAGACCCTCCAGGCCAAGGAGAAACTGGCCTTGGGTGAGGCATACGCAGAGTCCGGCTACGTCTTGGTGCATGAGACCGGAGCAGCGTTCACGATCAAGCAGCTCCGTCGACGCGCGTACCGGCTCATGGTGATTCTCTGCCTTCGCCGAGTCCGTCTCTACGACGCTCGTTCGTCGTGCCTCACGTACCTGGCCAACAATGGCGTGCCGGATCACATCCTCGCGCGATGGGCCGGACACACGAATGTGAAGACCACCAAGAAGTGGTACGTGAAGCCGGACGTCGAGGATCTTCGCGAAGCCGCCACGATGTGGGATGGCTTGCACGGGAGTGCATCGGAGGGGCAAGCGTGAGCCAGGCGGTCTACCAGCCGGGCGACTTGCCCAGGCGTATGGCCAGCAAGATCGAGGCAGACGCGGAGACCGGCTGCTGGCTGTGGACCGGTAGCTGCAACGGGAAAGGGGCAGTCAGGCTACGGCCAAGTCTCCTACGAGAGAAAGACACAGCTTGTCCACCGTGTGGTGTTCAGGTTGCTGGTCGGTGAGATTCCGGAGGGCTTCCAGGTGCGTCATGCCGATCCTTGGGGACGGCACTTTACGCTTTGCTGCAACCCGGATCACCTGGAAGCCGTGCCAAAGAACGAAGCTTTGCGGCGCAGGGACTGGGAGAGCGCGCGAGCCAGGAGGACGCACTGTCCAAGCGGCCACGCGTACACGCCGGAGAACTCGTATCTGGATCCCAGACGGTTCCGGCAGTGTCGGACGTGCCGCGCCGAGAGGGGCACGAGCCGTCGGGTTCCCCGAGCCGTGTGAGATTTCGTGATACGTGAGAGGGTCTGACGGGTGAGCGAGACACCACCGAACACCCTGCAATACCGCTTTGACGGGCCAGAAGACGCCCCTGTCCTGATCCTGGGGCCCTCACTGGGTACCACATGGCACATGTGGGACCGCCAGATCCCGGAACTGACCAAGCAGTGGCGGATCTTCCGCTTCGACCTGCCGGGCCACGGCGGCGCACCGGCGTACCCCGGCGGCTCGGTCACGGAACTGGCCGCCCGTCTGCTGGCCACCCTCGACGCCGTCGGTGTGCAGCGCTTCGGCTACGCGGGCTGCGCGCTCGGCGGCGCCATCGGGACCGAACTCGCGCTGCGCCACCCCGAACGCCTCGCCTCGCTCGCGCTGATCGCCTCGTCGCCGCGCTTCGGCACGGCCGACGAGTTCCGCCAGCGCGGGGTGATCGTGCGGACCAACGGCCTCGACCCCATCGCCCGGACGTCCCCCGACCGTTGGTTCACCGCGGGGTTCGCGGCGGCGCAGCCCGCGATCACCGAGTGGGCCGTGCAGATGGTGCGCACCACCGACCCCGGCTGCTACATCGCCGCCTGCGAGGCGCTCGCCTCGTTCGACGTGCGCGCCGAGCTCGGCCGGATCGGCGTCCCCACCCTCGTCCTCGTCGGCTCCGACGACCAGGTCACCGGCCCCGCCGAGGCCCGAACGCTGGTCGCGGGCATCCCGGACGCCCGGCTCGCGGTCGTCCCCGGCGCCTCCCACCTCGTGCCGGTCGAGCAGCCCGCCGCCGTCACCGATCTGCTCGTCCGCCACTTCTCCACCGCCTGGCAGCCCGCCTACGACTCGACCACCGGGCAGGTCGCCATCCCGGCCGCCCCGGTCAAGCCGGCCCTCGCCGCCGTCCCGCCGCAGACCGGGCCGGTCGCCGAGATCGCCCCGGCCGCCGTGCAGCCGGAGGCGCTGGGCAGACCGGACCCCTACGACGCCGGGTTGAAGGTCCGCCGTGAGGTGCTCGGCGACGCGCATGTGGACCGGGCGCTGGCGTCCGCGGACGAGTTCTCCGGCGACTTCCAGGAGTTCATCACCCGTTACGCCTGGGGTGAGATCTGGGACCGGCCAGGCCTCGACCGCCGTTCCCGCAGCTGCGTCACCCTGACCGCGCTCGTCGCAGGCGGGCACCTGGACGAGCTCGCCTTCCACACCCGCGCCGCCCTCCGCAACGGCCTCACCCCGAACGAGATCAAGGAAGTACTCCTCCAGGCGGCCGTCTACTGCGGGGTGCCGGCCGCGAACAGCGCGTTCCGCGTGGCCCAGCAGGTCATCCGCGAGGAGACCACCCCCGAGGAGTGAGCCGCCGCCGGCCGCCCGCCCGGGGGAGGATGGAGCCATGACCATGAAGCTCACGAAGAAGTCGCACGCCTGTGTCCGGCTGGAGAAGGACGGACGCACCCTCGTCATCGACCCGGGCGGGTTCAGCGAGGAGGACGCCGCGCTCGGCGCGGACGCCGTGCTGGTCACCCACGAGCACCCGGACCACTTCGACGAGGGACGGCTGCGGGCGGCCCTGGAGGGCAACCCGGCCGCCGAGATCTGGACCCTGAGCTCGGTCGCCGAGAAGATCTCCGCGGCCTTCCCCGGCCGGGTGCACACCGTCGGCCACGGCGACACGTTCACCGCCGCCGGCTTCGACGTGCAGGTCCACGGCGAGCTGCACGCGGTGATCCACCCGGACATCCCGCGCATCACCAACGTCGGCTACCTCGTCGACGGCGGCCGCGTCTTCCACCCCGGTGACGCCCTCACCGTCCCCGACCACCCCGTCGAGACGCTGATGCTCCCCGTGATGGCTCCCTGGAGCAAGATCTCCGAGGTCATCGACTACGTCCGCGAGGTCGGGCCGCAACGGGCGTACGACATCCACGACGCCCTCCTCACCGATCTCGCCCGCCCCATCTACGACCGCCAGATCGGCGCCCTGGGCGGCGCGGAGCACCTTCGGCTCGCGCCCGGGGCCTCGGCGGACGTGTAGGGGGCCCGCAGGGCCTGTGACCGGGCGGGACGGGCGTTGTCAGACCCGCCCGGTAGGTTGTGGGGCATGCGCATCGCGACCTGGAACGTGAACTCGATCACCGCCCGCCTCCCGAGGCTCCTCGCCTGGCTGGAGAGCAGCGGCACGGACGTGCTCTGCCTCCAGGAGGCCAAGATCGCCGAGGACGGCTTCCCGCTCGACGCCCTGCGCGAGGCGGGCTACGAGGCCGCCGTGCACGCGACAGGACGGTGGAACGGCGTGGCGGTGATCTCCCGCGTCGGCATCGAGGACGTCGTCAAGGGCCTGCCCGGCGATCCCGGCTACGACGGCTCCGTGGAGCCCCGCGCGATCTCCGCGACCTGCGGCCCGGTCCGCGTCTGGTCGGTGTACGTGCCGAACGGCCGCGAGGTCGACCACCCGCACTACGCGTACAAGCTGCAGTGGTTCGAGGCCCTCAAGGCCTCCGTCGCCGGTGACGCGGCCGGCGGCCGCCCCTTCGCCGTCATGGGCGACTACAACGTGGCGCCGACGGACGACGACGTGTACGACGTGGCCGCGTTCGAGGGCCTCACCCACGTCACCCCCGCCGAGCGCGCCGCCCTGGCCTCCCTCCGCGAGGCGGGCCTCTCCGACGTCGTCCCCCGTCCCCTCAAGTACGAGCACCCCTTCACGTACTGGGACTACCGCCAGCTCTGCTTCCCGAAGAACCGGGGCATGCGCATCGACCTCGTCTACGGCAACGAGCCGTTCGCCAAGGCGGTCACCGACGCGTACGTGGACCGGGAGGAGCGCAAGGGCAAGGGTGCGTCGGACCACGCGCCGGTCGTGGTGGACCTGGAGGTCTGACTCTCGCGACCCCTCCGGGCCGCGCGGTCCGTCACAGCAGGTCCAGGTCCACCGAGTCGGCGAGTGCCGCCAGCCCCGCCTCGCTGGGATGCAGATGGTCCCCGGTGTCGTACGCGGGGAGCAGCCGGGCCGGACGAGCCGGGTCGCGCAGCACCTCGTCGAAGTCGAGGACCCCGCCGAACGCCTCGCCCGCCTCGTCGCCCCGGATCCACTCGTTCACCGCGACCCGCTGGGCGTCGACGGCGGCCGTGCAGCGTGCCTCGCCCTCGCAGGGCGCAACCGTCGCCACGAGCACGCGCAGCCCCCGCTCGCGCGCCCGGGCCGCGATCTCCCGCAACCCGGTGACGACCTCGCCCGCCGTGGCACCCCAGCGGACGTCGTTGACCCCCTGGAAGACGACGACGGTACGGGCGGAGGTCTGCGCGAGGACATCGCGGTCGAGGCGGTGCAGGGCACTCACGCCGCCCGTGTCGGTGGAGACACCGTCACCGGGGTAGCGGTCGGTGACCACCCGGTTCGCCGAGATCCCCTGGTTCAGGACGCCGTAGTGCGGGACCTCGTCCTGGCTCAGCAGCCGCCGGGCCAGCGCGTCCGGCCACCGCCGGTTCGCGTCGGCCGTCGTCGCCTCCCCGTCGGTGATCGAGTCTCCGAGGAGCACGACGGAGCCCGGTCCGCCGCCCACGTCCACGCCGGTCAGCAGCGGCCAGGTCGAGATCGTGGAGGTGTACGTCGCACCCGAGCCGTCCGCCGCGTGGTCGCCCGGCTCGCTGACGTACGACGTCTGCCGGGCCAGCCGGTGCACGGGGGCGGCCGTCACCGTGCCGGGCAGGTGGAAGCTCACCAGCAGGTCGGCATCGGGTGGCACCTCGAAGCCCAGCGGGTCGCTGAACGCCTGCGCGCCGGCCGGGATCTCGGTGCCGGCCGCGCCCCGGAAGGACAGGGGTACCGGCGCGCTCCGGGCGGTCGCGCCCGTCGCCCGCAACGCCACCGTCGCGCTGCCCACCCGTACCGGCGCCGAGGCGAAGGTGTTGTCGAGCCGGATCCGCACCCGGGGCCCGCCCGCCGAGGTGTGGACGACGAGCCGCAGGGTCCGGTCGGTCCAGGGGCCGACGGCCGGGTAGCCGGAGGTGGAGGCGGCCCAACTGCCGGTCCACGCCGCCGAGTCGGGGCGCACCGACAGGGCGAACACATGCAGGTCCCGGTTGCGCGGCAGGGTCACCGAGGCGACCTCGCGACCCCGTACGAGCGGCACGGTGACGACGTACAGCCGTGCCTTCTCGGCGAGTTGACCACCCGGGGTGTTCACATGGGGGAGGGCCACGGCCTTGGTGGCGAGCGGGCCGGTACGCCAGTCGGGGGCGGTCAGCCGGTACGGGGAGCGGGCCCCGCCCCGGTAGCGGATCGTGCCGGTGCCGGTGGCGTCGGCACCGCCGGTGGCGGCCACCAGGAAGGCGAGGGCGTCGCCCCGGCCCCGTACGCGTACGGACTGGCCCGCGGCGCGTACGTTGTCGGGCTCGCCGGCCGTGCGGCGCGGCCAGGTCAGGCGCGCGCCCTGAACTGTCAGCGTGCGGCCCGGTGTCCATCCGGCGGCCTTCAGGTCGGTGGCGGAGAGGGAGGCGCCGGAGCCGTCGAAGTCGGCTCTGGCGGGCCGTCCGTCGTCGCTGACGGCCCTGTTGTCGAAGAGGCGTTCCAGCGGCGCCGGTTCGGCCACCGGAGCGGCGGCGGCTCGGGCGGTGGCGACAGGTGCGACCGCCGCCACGAGTGCCAGGACGACGGCCGTTCTCCAGACGCGTCGGCGCACGCGTGACCCCTTCTGCTCGCTGAACACCACGAGGGCGACGATGCCGACGGATGCGGCACCGGTACAACGACGAGACGACGGATGTGTCATGACGGCAGCCGTGTCTGACGACTGATGTGCCATGAAGCTAAAGAGGCGTCAGGAACTCGTCAATGAGGTGGGCGGGAACCACGGCCGAACTCCCGGCGAACAAGCGGTTTCCGCGCGCCTGTGGTGCGATGGGTGAGGCGGATGACACGCTGAGCGCATGAACATCTCTTTCCTGGGCAACTGGCGCAAGAGGCGTGACCCCGCCTTCGGGGTCGCGGTGTTCACCGGCGGCGACGATGACGACGGTCACGAGGGACTCGCCGAACTCCTCTCCGAATGCGAACTGCTGCGCGCGCAGGCCGCGCGGGCCGGCGTCGAACTCGACGACTCCGCAGGCTCGTTGGAGGCGATCGACCAACTCGTCCCGGGCTGGCGCGACGACGAGGAGGCCGCGGCCTGGCTCGGGAACGACGCGGGCCTCTACCTGGGCACGGTCGTCGTCCGGACCGTGCCGGGCGCCCGCTGGGAGATCTGGCCCAACGGCCAGCCCGTGGTGCGGCTGGACTCCGGCCGTGAGATCGACGTGGTCGAAGCCGGCCAGGCGTGGGCCGCCAGCGGCGCACCGGAACTCTCCCAGCTCTACGCCGAGGTCGCCGAGCAGTGAACAGTCCGCGCGCGTTCCGCGGGTCGGCCGATGACCGACAATACGGCTAATCCCCGCGAGTGCGTGTCGCGTCTTGAGGTCCCCTCCGTCCGGATAGTTTGCGGCACCTGCGACACCACACGGTCGAGGGCGAGTAGGGCGGGCAGGGCATGGCGGTCGATCCGCTGATCGAGATGCACGACGTGAACAAGTACTTCGGCGAGCTGCATGTCCTCCAGGACATCGACCTCACCGTCGGCAAGGGGGAGGTGGTCGTGGTCATCGGCCCGTCGGGGTCGGGGAAATCGACGCTGTGCAGGGCCATCAACCGGCTGGAGCCCATCCGCTCCGGCACGATCCGCATCGACGGGCAGCCGCTGCCGAGCGAGGGCAAGGCCCTCGCGGCGCTCCGCGCGGACGTGGGCATGGTCTTCCAGTCCTTCAACCTCTTCGCCCACAAGACGGTCCTGCAGAACGTGTCGCTCGGCCAGATCAAGGTCCGCAAACGGAAGAAGGAGGACGCCGACCGGCGTTCCCGCGAACTCCTGGACCGGGTCGGTCTCGCCGACCAGGCGCCGAAGTACCCGGCCCAGCTCTCCGGCGGCCAGCAGCAGCGGGTCGCCATCGCCCGCGCTCTCGCCATGGACCCCAAGGTCATCCTGTTCGACGAGCCCACGTCGGCCCTCGACCCGGAGATGATCAACGAAGTCCTCGAGGTGATGCAGCAGTTGGCGCGCGAGGGCATGACCATGGTCGTCGTCACCCATGAGATGGGATTCGCCCGCTCGGCGGCCAACCGAGTCGTCTTCATGGCGGACGGCCGCATCGTCGAGGACCGCTCTCCGGACGCGTTCTTCACGAACCCGGAGAGCGACCGTGCCAAGGACTTTCTCTCCAAGATCCTCAAGCACTGACCACCGGCACTGGACCCGGCGCGGGCCTCGACTACGATGAGCGGTTCATCCACTTGGGGTGAGCGAGGCCGTGGACGCCACCCCCGGCCGAACAGGGACGCTGCCGCCGGGCGCGCAGCAGCCAGGGGCCAGGCCCGCCCGGCAGCAGCCGGAGATCACTGCTCGCGCAGCGGGATCGACACGTACGACGGGTCGTTCGGCGGCGAGGAGAAGGTCAGCTGCGCGCCGGTCGGGTTGTGCTCGATGTAGAGCGGGTCGACCGTGTCGACGACCAGGGCGAGACGGTGGCCCGCCGGAACGTCGTAGGCCGTGGAGAGCAACTCCAGGTCCACGCCGAACGGCTTGCCGGGCGTCTGGCCGTGGAAGGTGTACGGCGCGTGGCTGACCAGCTTGCCGAGGCCGAGCGGGCCCACGTCGTACAGGTACGCGACGAGGGTGCCGCTCTCCTTGGTGGCCGTCACCGTGGTGTGCAGCTTCGCAGTGCCGCGTACGGCCTGCGCCGTCGGGTACTTCTCCGACTGCCACACGGCCGCCCAGCGGCGCGGCAGCAGCGGTATCGAGGCCACGGGCGGGAGTTGGGCCACCTGGTCCAGGATGCTGGAGAGGAAGACGACCCCGCCGTTCGCGCCCGAGTCGACGTTCGCACGGATCGTGGTGCCGCTCGACAGGGCGATCTTCTTCCGGATGGCGGTGACCGACTTCCAGTCCGGGTAGCCCTCGAAGGCGCCGCCCGTACGGGACTTGAGCTGGACGGGCTGCTCGCGGTCGATGCCGTTGGCGGTGCCCTTCAGATAGCGGTCGAGCCAGCGCCGCGTGTCCGACCACACGTCGTTGGGCAGTCCGAACAGGCCGGTGAGCTCCGTGGTGGCGTGGTCCCCGGGGCGCAGCTGAAGCCGCTTGGGGCCGGTGAGCTTCTCGTAGAAGTCGGCGTACTGGTTGGGCGGGAAGATCGAGTCGCCCCAGGCGTTGGCGAGCATGACGGCCGTGCCGTGGGTATTGAGCTGGTCGAGGTAGGTCTCGGGGGAACGTTTCTTCCCCCAGGCGATCATGTCCCCCTCCTTGGCCAGGTTCGAGGCGTAGAAGTCCGCGAAGATCTGCTGGAGTTCGGGACCCTGACGGCCGGTGACCCGTCCGGCGCCGTCGAGCAGGGCGGACGCCTGGAGGTGCTGGGTGCGTCCGCCGTAGATCGAGTCGATCAGGTCCGCCCAGCCGCTCAGGGCGGCGACCGCCTTGACGCGCTTGTCGTGCGCGGCGGTGAGCAGACTGATGCCCGCCCCGTACGACAGCCCCGCCATGCCGATGTGCGCCGCGTCGGCCGGGGTGTTGGCGAGTGCCCAGTCGATCACCTTGGAGGCGTCGGCTATGTCGGGTGGCCCCGCGACCTCTATGTATCCGCCGGACTCCCAGAAGCCGCGCACGTTGTAACTGACCACGACGTAGCCCGCGTCGGCCAGCTTCCGGGCCTGGGCCAGGTATTCGACCTGCGGAAGGCCCCAGCTCGTGGGCAGGACCAGGAGCGGGTACGTGCGGGAGGCGTCCGCCGGGGCGACGACATTGGCCTTGA
Source organism: Streptomyces sp. MB09-02B (assembly GCF_033794485.1). Classification (NCBI taxonomy): domain Bacteria; kingdom Bacillati; phylum Actinomycetota; class Actinomycetes; order Kitasatosporales; family Streptomycetaceae; genus Streptomyces; species Streptomyces sp. MB09-02B. The sequence continues at coordinate 8,166 of NZ_JARGEE010000160.1, read as the reverse complement.
GGACGGTCCCGCCCTCGCCCTTGATGTCGACGAAGCGGGTGGTGGGGGTCGTGGCGGCGCCCGACGCCGCCTGGGCGGCGGGGGTGAGGCCGAGGGCCGTACCGGCGACCAGGGTGGCCGAGACGGCGCCCACGGCGCTCGTCCGCAGTGCCCGGGTCGTACGCGATGTGGTGCCGTGCGGGTGTCTCACGGGTCGCTCCTCACTCGTGTCAGTGCAAAGTGACCCGACGGTAACCGGACACCCTTACCGGAAGTAACTCCTCGGTAAGTTACGTGACGGTAACGTTCGACCGTGGACTGTTCGGCTGTGGAATGTTCGGCCGTGGACTGTTCGACTGTGGGCTGTTCGGCCGTGGCCTACGAGGCGCGGTGCGAGATCTGGGCCGGGGCGGTGGATGCCGGTGCCGGTGCCTGGGCGGCTCGGGTGACGTCCGCGACGAGTTCGACCACGTCGGGGCCGTAGGCCTGGGAGTTGACGACCTTCAGCAGAAGGACGAACGAGCCGGTGCCGTACTTGCGGTGCAGGCGCTCGTGGTTGCGGGCGAGGTAGCGGGTGGCGGCCTGGTTGGTGATCGCCCGCTGGCCGCAGAAGAGGAAGACCGGCCGGGCCTGGTCCGGCTGGCCGGTGGTGAGCCGGGCCAGGAGCACGTGTTCGGTGACGCCGGGCTCCAGACGGTACTGCTCGCTGCCGATGTGCAGGGCCACCCGGTCGGGACCGGGTTCCGGGTCGAGATTGAAATGGATGCCCGGCAGCATGGCCGTGATGTGGGCGGCCATGCGGCGGTTGGAGCCGGGTCCGCCCACGCAGAACTCGGTGCGCTCGCCGAACCCCTGCTGCGCGGCGTCCTGGGTGATGATCTGGGCGTGTGCGCCGCAGTCCTTGATCAGCGCGGAGAGCTCCAGCAGGGCGAACACGTCGAAGCGGTGCACCGCCAGATTCGCGGTCGACGGGTCGCGGCTGACCACCAACAGGGACTCGGAATTGTTCGGCAACCCGAAGAACGCCTGCTTGCGGCGGAGCTTCCTCTTCCACAGGTACGTCCGGAAAATCCAGCCCAGCGAGGCACTGAGCCCGGCCGCGATCACGCCGAGGACGATATTGCGCACGTCGTCATTCATGGCCGCGCATGGTAGCGGGCGCCGTCGAACAGTGCTCGAATCCATGTCCGGTTCGGAGCCCCGGAGTGCCTCCTGACGGGACCATGGCAACCGCGTTAGTCTGCGCGGACGGTCCTTGACTGGAGGTACGGATGCGTCTGCGTCGTCCTGTCGCGCGGAAACTGGCTGTACTGGCGGCGACGTCCGCCATGGTGTCGGTGGGGGCGGCTCCGCCGACCTCCGCCGCGGCGGACACCCCCACGAAGAGCCCGGTCGCCGTCGGCTACGGCGGCGCCGTCTCCAGCGTCGACCCGGACGCCTCCGCCGCCGGCATCGAGGTGCTCCGCAAGGGCGGCAACGCGGTGGACGCGGCGGTCGCCACGGCAGCCGCCCTAGGTGTCACCGAGCCCTACTCGGCGGGCATCGGCGGAGGGGGCTACTTCGTCTACTACGACGCCAAGTCCCGTACGGTGCACACCGTCGACGGCCGCGAGACCGCGCCCCTGAGCGCCGGCGAGGATCTCTTCCTGGAGAACGGGCAGCCGATCCCGTTCGCGGAGGCCGTCACCAGCGGGCTGAGCGTCGGCACCCCCGGCACCCCCGCCACCTGGCAGACCGCGTTGAAGAGCTGGGGCAGCAAGCCCCTCGGCAAGCTGCTGAAGCCCGCCGAGAAGCTCGCCCGCGACGGGTTCGTGGTCGACGAGACCTTCCGCGCGCAGACCGCCTCCAACGAGGCCCGGTTCCGCAACTTCCCGGCCACGGTCGACCTCTACCTCCCCGGCGGCCGGCTGCCGGTGGTCGGCTCGACCCTCAGGAACCCCGATCTGGCCCGTACCTACGCCGAGTTGGGCCGCGAGGGCGTCGGCGCGCTCTACCGGGGTGGTATCGCCCGGGACATCGTCGACACGGTCAACAAGCCGCCGGTGGACCCGGCTTCGGGCTACAACGCCCGCCCCGGCGACCTGACGAGGGCCGACCTCGCCCAGTACCGCACCAAGCGTCAGGCCCCCACCAAGACGTCGTACCGCGGGCTCGGCGTCTACGGGATGGCGCCCTCCTCCTCCGGAGGCACGACGGTCGCCGAGGCGCTCAACATCCTGGAGCGGACCGACCTCTCCAAGGTGAGCGACGTCCAGTACCTGCACCGTCACATCGAGGCGAGCCGGATCGCGTTCGCCGACCGGGGCCGCTGGGTCGGCGACCCCGCCTTCGAGGACGTACCGACGAGGGAGCTGCTCTCGCAGCGCTTCGCCGACTCCCGTGAGTGCCTGATCAAGGACGACGCGGTCCTCACCAGCCCCGTCGCCCCGGGCGACCCGCGTCACCCGGCGCCCTGCGCGACCGGCGGCACGGCGGCGCCGACGACGTACGAGGGTGACAGCACGACCCACCTCACGGTCGCCGACAAGTGGGGCAACGTCGTCTCCTACACCCTCACCATCGAGCAGACCGGCGGCAGCGGCATCACCGTGCCGGGCCGGGGCTTCCTGCTCAACAACGAGCTGACGGACTTCTCCTTCACCCCGGCGAACCCGGCCGTCCACGACCCCAACCTGCCGGGGCCGGGCAAGCGGCCGCGTTCGTCGATGTCCCCGACGATCGTGCTCGACCAGCACGGCAAGCCCGTGGTGGCGCTCGGCTCACCCGGCGGCGCGACCATCATCACGACCGTGCTGCAGACCCTGACCGGTTTCCTCGACCGGGGTCTGCCGCTGGTCGACGCGATCGCCGCGCCGCGCGCCAGTCAGCGCAACCAGACCACCACCGAACTCGAACCGGGCCTGTGGAACAGCCCGTTGAAGGCCCGGCTCGAAGCCATCGGACACGGCTTCCGGCAGAACCCGGAGATCGGCGCCGCCACCGCCGTCCAGCGTCTGCCGAACGGCAAGTGGCTGGCCGCCGCCGAGACCGTACGACGCGGGGGCGGCGCGGCGATGGTCGTGCACCCCGTCAGGTAGTGCTCCCGGTAGCGCTCCCGGAGGCGGGCGGCGGCGTCGTACGGAACGCCAGCCGCCCGTCCTCCACGTCCGCCACCACCCGGCTGCCGGACGGCAGCCGCCCGTCGAGCAGCAGCCGGGACAAGGGGTTGTCGACCTCCCGCTGAATCGTGCGGCGCAGCGGCCGGGCACCGTACTCGGGCTGGTGGCCGTGGCGGGCGAGATGGTCGACGGCCTGCTCGCCGAACTCGATCGTGACGCCCCGCGCGCGCAGCCGCAGCCGCGTCCCCTCCAGCAACAGGTCGGTGATCCGCCGCAGTTGGTCGTCGCCGAGCCGACGGAAGACGACGATCTCGTCGATGCGGTTGAGGAACTCGGGCCGGAAGTGCTCCCGCAGCGGCCGCAGGATCCGCTCCCGCCGGTCCTCCTCGTCCGCTTCGGCGCCGCCCGCCGAGAAACCCAGCCCCGACCCGCCCCGGCCGATGGCGTCCGAGCCCAGGTTGCTCGTCATCACGACCACGGCGTTGGTGAAGTCGACCGTACGGCCCTGGGAGTCGGTGAGCCGGCCGTCGTCGAGGACCTGCAGCAGCAGGTTGAAGACGTCCGGGTGGGCCTTCTCCACCTCGTCCAGCAACAGCAGCGAGTACGGGTGACGTCGTACCGTCTCGGTCAGCTGCCCCGCCTCCTCGTGGCCGACGTAGCCGGGCGGGGCGCCCACCAGGCGGCTGACCGTGTGCCGTTCCTGGTACTCGCTCATGTCGAGCCGCACCATCCGGTCCTCGCTGCCGAAGAGGGCCTCCGCCAGCGCGCGGGCCAGCTCCGTCTTGCCGACGCCGGTCGGTCCCAGGAACAGGAAGCTGCCGATCGGCCGTTCGGGACTGGCGAGCCCGGCGCGTGACCGCAGCACGGCGTCCGCCACCACGTCCACCGCCTCGTCCTGTCCGACGACCCGCCGCCGCAGTCGCTCCGCGAGCCCCAGCAGGCGTTGCCGCTCCTCCTGGGTGAGGCTGCTGACGGGGATGCCGGTCTGCCGGGAGACGACCTCGGCGATGTCCTCGGCACCGAGCTCCAGGCTCTGCCCGTCGTCGGCCCGCGTCTCGTCGCGCCCCGCGTCGATCCGCTGCCGCAACTCCCCGATCCGGTCCCGCAACCGTGTCGCCTGCTCGTACCGCTCACCGGTGACGGCCTGGTCCTTGTCCCGGGTCAGCTGCTCGATCTCCCGCTCCAGGGCCCGTACGTCCGTGCCCTTGGTCCGGGCCCGCAGCCGGACCCGGGCCCCGGCCTGGTCCATCAGGTCGATGGCCTTGTCGGGCAGCCGGCGGTCGGTGAGATACCGGCAGGACAGTTCCACGGCGGTCGTCAGCGCCTCGTCGGTGTAACGGACCTGGTGGTGGGCCTCGTACCGGTCGCGCAGGCCGCGCAGGATCGCCAGGGCGTCACCGCTGTCCGGTTCCGGGACCAGCACCGGCTGGAACCGGCGGGCCAGCGCCGCGTCCCTCTCGATCCGCCGGTACTCCTCCAGCGTCGTCGCCCCGACGATGTTCAGCTCGCCGCGCGCCAGGGCCGGTTTGAGGATGTTGCCGGCGTCCATCGCACTGCCCTCGCCCGACCCGGCGCCCACGACCGTGTGCAACTCGTCGATGAAGACGACCAGTTCGGCGGAGTGCGCGCGGATCTCGTCGACGATGTTGGTGAGCCGCTCCTCGAAGTCGCCCCGGTAACGGGTCCCGGCGACCACACCGGACAGATCCAGGGCGACCACCCGGCGCCCGGCCAGCACATCGGGCACGTCCCCTTCGGCGATGCGCTGGGCCAGCCCTTCCACGATCGCGGTCTTGCCTACGCCCGCCTCACCGATCAGCACCGGGTTGTTCTTGCCGCGCCGGGAGAGCACCTCGACGGTCTGCTCGATCTCCGCCTCCCGTCCGATGACCGGGTCGATACGGCCCTGGAGGGCGAGGTCGGTGAGGTCGCGGCCGTACTTGTCGAGGGTCGGGGTGTTGCTGCCCGAGCGGCGCGGCAGGTCGGAGCGCGGGAATCCGGAGAGGGGGATGCCCACGGGTGGGGTCGGTGCCGACGGGTCCGCCGCGTCCGGCGGCAGCGCGCCGGACGACAGGTGCGCGGCGCCGAGGATGTGTCCTGCGGCCGAGTCCGGGTTGGCGGCGAGGGCGCTGAGGACGTGCTCGGGACCGATGTGGCCGGAGCCGGTGATCCGGGCCAGCTCGTGCGCGTCCAGCAGGGCGCGCTTGACCGCCGGGGTCAGGGCGAGCGACGCGGGCGCCGGCCCCTGGCCGGGTTTGTGCCGCTCGGGGCCCGACCGCTCGTCGATGGCACCGGCCAGCGCGTCGGGATCGGCGCCCGCGCGGGCCACCAGACTTCGGGTCGGCTCGGCGGTCAGCGCGGCGCGCAGCAGATGCTGGGTGTCCAGGTCGGTACTGCCGTGCCGCGCCGCGTACGCCGCCGCGTCGGCCACCAACTGGCGGGCCTGGCCGCTCATCAACCGGCCGATCTCGATCCGCTGCGGGCGCGGGCCGCCGAAGAAACGGGCGAAGAACTCAGTGAAGGGGTCCGGACCGTAGCCCTCCGGCCCCGGGAATCCGCTGTTCATTCGCCGCCGGGTTCCCGCGTCGCGGGGGGATACACGTTTGACGCCGGGTGCGGGTGGGTGGGGCTTCTCGCGCAGTTCCCCGCGCCCCGTGCTTTTTCGGCCCGAAAGGGCCGGAGGCCCTTAAGGGGCGCGGGGAACTGCGCGAGCAACCCCCACCCACCCGCAGCCGAACAACCGGCCAGAGCTCAGCCGCGCTCGAAGGGCGCCCGAGCGGTCAGCACCCGCGGCCCCGCCTCCGTGATGGCCACCGTGTGCTCCGCGTGCGCCGCCCGGGAGCCGTCGTTCGTGCGCAACGTCCAGCCGTCCGGGGCCGCGTGGTACCCGTCCGTACCCCCGCCGATCAGCATCGGCTCGATCGCCAGGACCATCCCGTGCCGCAGCTTCATCCCGCGCCCGGGGCGCCCCTCGTTCGGCACCCCCGGGTCCTCGTGCATCCTGCGCCCGATGCCGTGCCCGCCGAACCCGTCGGGGATGCCGTACCCGGCGGCCCGGCAGACGCTGCCGATCGCGTGTGCGATGTCGCCGATGCGGTTGCCCACGACGGCCGCCTCGATGCCCGCCGCGAGGGCGCGTTCGGCCGTCGCGACGAGCCGGAGGTCGGCCGTGCGCGGCGTGCCCACCACGAAGCTGATCGCCGAGTCTCCTGCCCAGCCGCCCAGGTGCGCGCCGAAGTCGAGGGACACGAGGTCCCCGTCGCGCAGCCGGTACGCCGTGGGGATGCCGTGCACGATCGCGTCGTTCACGGACGCGCACAGCACCGCGGGGAAGGGCGTGGGCGCGAACGAGGGGTGGTAGCCCAGGAAGGGGGAGGTGGCCCCCGCCTTCCGCAGCACCTCGTGGGCCAGCTCGTCCAGTTCGAGCAGGGAGACCCCCACGTCGGCGGCGTCCCGCACGGCCGTGAGCGCCTGCCCCACGACCTGCCCGGTCTCGTACATCGCGTCGATCGACTCATCCGTCTTCAGTTCCACCATGCCAATTACTATACCGCTCGAAATCCAATTCTAATACCGGTCGGCCGGAGGGGGTCGGTATTAGAATGGGGTCATGGTGCGCACCCCTCTGACCCCCGAAGAGCGCGAACGCGGCGAACGGCTCGGCCGGTTGCTGCGTGAGGCCCGTGGCAGCCGCAGCATGGCGGAGATCGCCGCCGGCGCGGGCATCTCCGCGGAGACCCTCCGGAAGATCGAGACCGGCCGTGCCCCCACCCCGGCCTTCTTCACGGTCGCCGCCCTCGCCCGCGCGCTGGGCCTGTCGATGGACGACCTCGTGACGCGGTGCGGACCGGCCGCCGTCGAGGCGCCGGCGGCGGTGTCGACGGCGGCGGCGGTGGTGGCGGCGGCGGTGGCCTGAGGCGGGGACGCCGTGCCGGCCGAAGTCGTTCGTCCGCCCTGGCCCGGACCCTTCACACACGGTCGGCCCGGACCTTCACGCACGGCCGGCTCGAACCCTTCACGCACGGCGGCCGGGCAGCCGCGCACAGCACACTGCGTCCGCACCGAAAACTTCACGTAGCCCGCCTGTAACACAACTGGTGTTTTCTTGCGGACCGGAGCACTCCAGTCGGCCGGGGAGTATGCGATGGCTGTGAATCAACTCCCGGGACAGGTGCGGGAGTTCGCGGGATACCTGAACAAGCTGATGACCAGGCTCGACCAGGGCGGTGGTTGGTGCGCCGTCTTCTGGCAGCGTGATCCCGAGGGCATGCGCGCCTGCCTGGACGGTCTGGAGGTGCCGCCCTGGGACGTCGTGGAAGCGCTGATGCACGACCTCGGCTCCGCGTACGGACCCGCTGCCGCGGCCCAGGAGACCGAGCGGGCCCGCGCGCTGCACCGCGCCTCGCTCGCCGCGTACGACTCCCGGCCCGGAGGCCGTGACGCCCTCGGCGACCGGTTCGACGTCATGCTCCGCGAACAGCGCTACGCCGCCGATCGCGCCGCCGACCTGACCCGCAGGCTCCAGGCCGCCACCAGCCAGGAGGAGGCAGACTCCCTCCGACTGGACCTGGCCTGGGCTCACGACGACCACGAACGCGCCACCGCCCGCTGCACGGAACTGCGCACCCGCATCGAGGACGCCGACCGCCGCGCCCCGCACCGCCCCGTGCGGGGCGCGGCGCGTGTCGCGGGGAGCGCCGTCGGGGACGTGCGCCGCGTGCCGGAGCAGGGGGAGCGGGCGGACGATCCGACGGTCCACCCGGTGGGGCGCACCCGCGCGGACGAGTTCGGCGACGGCCGTACGTACCCGGATCGGTCGGGCGGCGGAGGCCCGCACGCGGACCGGTTCGGCGGCGAGCAGCGTGCGCGGGGCGCGGCGTACGACGCCGGACGTCCGCGCCCGGACCGGTACGGCGGAGGCGGCACCGACGGATGGACCCACGAGGGTCGCTCTCCTGACGGCCGCGTTCCTGACGAGCGCGCCTCGGACGGCGGCGCTCCCCGGGGCCACGCCTCGGACGACCGTCGCCACGCATCCGCGCCCACCCCGACCGCCACATCCACCCCCACGCCCACCCTCACCCTCACC
>NZ_JARGEE010000015.1:0-47225 GCF_033794485.1 Streptomyces sp. MB09-02B | reverse complement strand
TTTCTGTGGGTTGGAGATTTTTATAAGAGAAAGGGTAATGGTCGGGCGTCACAGGGGGTGCAATCGGCCCGCATCGGAGAGACCGTGGAGACCTTACGGCCGCACGGGCCCGCCGACGCGCTCGCCTCGATGCCGAAGCGGCCGAAGCAGCCGAAGCAGCCGAAGCAGCCGAAGCAGCCGAAGCAGCCGAAGCGATTGTGTTTTCCCGCGCGGCGACCGATGAGTTCCGGCCGTCCCGGCGGTCTCCCCTTGCATAGCCCCGACCCGGACACGGGCCCCGTACGCGGAAGGATCTCAACATGAGCGCACAGACGTCCGGCCTCGCGATCGAGACCGCAGGTCTGGTGAAGACGTTCGGCGAGACCCGGGCCGTCGACGGCGTCGACCTGGCCGTGCCCGCCGGCACGGTCTACGGCGTCCTCGGCCCGAACGGCGCCGGCAAGACCACCACGGTGAAGATGCTCGCCACCCTGTTGCGCCCCGACGGCGGCCAGGCGCACGTCTTCGGACACGACGTCGTCCGGGAGGCTGACGAGGTACGCGGCCGGGTCAGCCTGACCGGGCAGTACGCCTCCGTGGACGAGGACCTCACCGGCTCCGAGAACCTGGTGCTGCTCGCCCGGCTCCTCGGCCACGACAAGCGGACGGCACGGCAGCGCGCCGGGCAGCTGTTGGAGGCCTTCGGGCTGAGCGAGGCGGCCGGAAAGCAGGTCAAGCACTACTCGGGCGGCATGCGGCGCCGTATCGACATCGCCGCGTCCATCCTCAACACGCCCGACCTGCTGTTCCTGGACGAGCCGACGACCGGGCTCGACCCGCGCAGCCGCAACCAGGTGTGGGACATCGTGCGCGCGGTGGTCGCCCAGGGCACGACCGTGCTGCTGACCACGCAGTATCTCGACGAGGCGGACCAACTGGCGTCCCGGATCGCGGTCATCGACCAGGGCAAGGTGATCGCGGAGGGCACGAAGGGTGAGCTGAAGGCGTCCGTGGGCGCCGGTTCCGTCCATCTGCGGCTGCGCGACCCGGCCCAGCGGCCGCAGGCCGAGCAGGTGCTGCGGCTCGCCCTCGACGCCGACGTGCAGCGCGAGCCGGACCCGGTGGCCCTGACGGCGCGCGTCGGCGCGGGATCCGCCAACGGTCAGGGGGCCGCGGAGGCCGCCGCCCGGGCGCTCGCCGAGCTGGCCCGCACCGGTATCACGGTCGACAACTTCTCGCTGGGCCAGCCCAGCCTGGACGAGGTGTTCCTCGCCCTCACCGGACACGACACCAAGGCGGCCGCCACGCAGGCCGACGCCCCCGAGACGAAGGACGAGGCAGCGGCATGAGCACGGCGACCACCACCGACAGCAAGGAACTCGCACCCGTCAGCGCCGAGTCGCTCGCCGCGCTGCTCATCGCCAAGGAACGCCCGCCGCGGCCCAGCGCCCTGTCGGCGTCACTGACCTTCGGCTGGCGGGCCATGCTCAAGATCAAGCATGTGCCGGAGCAGCTCTTCGACGTCACCGCCTTCCCGATCATGATGGTGCTGATGTACACGTACCTCTTCGGCGGGGCGCTGGCCGGCTCTCCGGAGGAGTACATCCAGTTCCTGCTGCCGGGCATCCTGGTGATGTCGGTCGTGATGATCACGATGTACACCGGCGTCTCGGTCAACACGGACATCGAGAAGGGTGTCTTCGACCGGTTCCGCTCGCTGCCCATCTGGCGGCCGTCGACGATGGTCGGCTATCTGCTGGGCGACGCCCTGCGCTACGCGATCGCGTCCGTGGTGATGCTCACCGTCGGCATGATCCTCGGCTACCGCCCGGACGGTGGCGTGATCGGTGTGGTCGCCGGGGTCGCGCTGCTCATCGTCTTCTCGTTCTCGTTCTCGTGGATCTGGACGATGTTCGGCCTCATGCTGCGCACCGAGAAGTCCGTGATGGGCGTCAGCATGATGGTGATCTTCCCGCTGACCTTCCTGTCCAACGTCTTCGTCGACCCGAGCACCATGCCGGGCTGGCTCCAGGCGTTCGTCAACAACAGCCCGGTCACGCATCTGGCCTCGGCGGTCCGCGAGTTGATGGCGGGCGAGTGGCCGACGGCGGAGATCGCCTGGACGCTGGGCTGGTCCGCCCTGTTCGTGCTGGTCTTCGGACCGATCACGATGCGGCTCTACAACCGCAAGTAGGCGATCGCTCCAAGAGGGTGGCCCCGGGGCTGGACCCCGGGGCCACCACCCTTGTCGGTGCCGCTTCGCTCCCGTTCCGCTACCGTTCCGCTCCCACTACGGCAGATGCTTCGTCTCGGGAGTGATCTTCGTACTCGGGGTGGCCCGGACGATGGTGATCAGCCGGTCCGTCAACTGCAGCTCCCCGATGGACGGATCGTCGTAGCCGAGCACCCGGTGGCCGCGCAGCACGCTGACCACCAAGTCCTCCGTCTCCCGTACGCCTCGCCCCACCTCGGCCTTTATGACCGGCCGTTCGGCGATGTCGAGCCCGCTGCCCTGTTGGATGAGGTCCTCCATCACCATGCCGGCGGCGGGGCTGAGCACGGAGAGCCCGAGGAGCCGTCCGGCCGCACTGGCACTGGTGATGACGACATCGGCCCCGGACTGCTTCAGCAGCGGCGCGTTCTCCTCTTCCCGGACCGCGGCCACGATCTTCGCGCCTCGGTTGAGCTGGCGGGCGGTCAGCGTGACCAGTACGGCGGTGTCGTCGCGCGCGGTGGAGATGATGATCTGGCGTGCCTTCTGCAGCTCGGCCCGCAGCAGCACATCACTGCGGGTCGCGTCGCCGACCACCCCCGTGTACCCCTCGGAGGCCGCCGCCTCGATGGCCTTCGAGCTGGGGTCCACGACAACGACCTGCTCCTTCTTCAGGCCCGTCGCGCAGACGGTCTGGACCGCCGACCGCCCCTTCGTCCCCCAGCCGACGACAACGGTGTGCTCCCTCAAGGCCGCCCTCCAGCGGTTCAGTCGCCATTCCTCGCGCGTGCGCTCCGTGAGCACCTCCAGCGTGGTGCCGACCAGGATGATCAGGAACAGCACACGCAACGGCGTGATCACGAAGATGTTGGTGAACCGGGCAGCATCGCTGACCGGGGTGATGTCGCCGTAGCCGGTGGTGGAGAGGGTGACGGTGGCGTAGTAGAACGCGTCGAGCAGATCCACGGAGCCGTCGGAATTGTCGTTGTACCCCTCGTTGTCGGCATAGACGATGAAGGCGGTGGCGACCAGCACGAACAGGGCCATCGCCAGTCGCTTGCCGACCTGACGGATGGGCCGCTCGACCTCTTGTTTCGGCAATCTCACCTGGTGGGTCACGTGACGCTCGTCCGCATTGCGGGCGATCGCGTCCTGGCCCGGTAGTTTCACGTGAAACACTCCCCGTTTCGGCGTACATCCCCTGGCTGCACTCCGCCCCCGGCTGCTCGTTGTTTCACGTGAAACACCGGTGGTCGCAAGGCCGGTGAGCCATGTCGATGTTTCACGTGAAACACACCTGGATGCCCGCCGTCGCCCAGGGCAGATCAAGCAGTTCCAGCTCCTGCCCGGCACGGGCGCCGCCGGGCGGTACGACGGCAAGGGCATCAGCGGTGGCGATGCCGCGGAGCATAGCGGGACCGTTGTAGTGGAGCGGCAGGGCGTCATCACCCCGCAGGCTGACAGGGACGAGCCGCGTGTCGTGCGGGTGCCCGTGCACCGCCTCCCGCAGCGGCATCGTGTACGGGTCCGGGGCGGCGCGCCCGGCGAGGGTGCGCAGCAGCGGCTCGGCGAGCGTGAACAGCCCGGACACGGCGGCCAGTGGGTTGCCGGGCAGCCCGACGAGGTACTGATCCGGTTTGATCCGGGCCAGCAGCATGGGGTGGCCCGGACGCACCTTCACCCCGTCGACGAGGAGTTCGGCCCCGACGCGGCGCAGGGTGGGGTGGACATGGTCGACGGGTCCGGACGCCGTGCCACCCGTGGTGACGATGAGGTCGGCGGAGGACTTCTTCACCGCCCGGTACAGGGCGTCGGCGTCGTCGCCGAGGCGGCGTACGGCGGTGACCTCGGCGCCCAGTGCCCGGAGCCAGGAGGGCAGCATCGGACCGAGGGCGTCCCGGATCGAGCCCTCGCGCGGCAGCCCTTCGGTGAGCAGCTCGTCGCCCAGGACGAGCAGTTCGACGCGCGGGCGGGGGAGCACGCTCAACGTGTCGTACCCGGCGGCCGACGCGAGCCCCAGCGCGGCCGGGGTGATCTGCGTCCCGAGCGGCAGCAGTTGGTCGCCGTTGCGGCACTCCTGGCCTCGTGGGCGGATGTCCTGCCCGTGGGCGAGGTCCCGGGTCGGATGCAGCCGCCCCTTGTCGTCGGTGCGGCCGTGTTCGCTGCGTAGGACGGCGGTCGTGTCCGGCGGGATACGGGCGCCGGTGGCGATCCGGACCGCCTCCCCGTCCGTGAGCCGTACGGGCTGGCCGTGGCCCGCCAGCACACCGTCCTCCCGTACCGCCCAGGGGCCGGGGCCCGCGACCGCCCAGCCGTCCATCGCCGAGGTGTCGAAGGAGGGAAGGTCGGTGAGGGCGGTGAGCGGGGCGGCGAGCACCAGGCCGAGGGCCTTGTCGACGGTGACCGACACGGGGGCCCGGCGCCCGGCCGAGCGGGCGGCGCGTTCGGCGACGGCCCGGGCCTCGGGCCAGGAGGTGGCCCGGTGGTGGGCGTCGTCCTTGGCCCGGTGCGCGCCGGTCTGACCGGTCGTGGGGGTCTCGCGGGGGGAGCCCGGCTCGGCCGGCCCCCGGACGGGCCTGTCGTTGGCCACGGCCAGCGCCTCCTCCACGTCGAGTTCCTCGGCGTCCTGGGCGGTCATCCGGCGGCCGGACCGGTGTCCTGGCCGGCGCCGGGCCCGGGATGGGGCTGGACCTCCGGGGCTGCTTCGGGCTCGGCGTCCGGCTCGGTCCCGGCAGTGGCCTCGTCGGCCCAGCGCAGGGCCAGCGCGGAGGCCTTACGGGCGGCCTCGGTGACCGCCTCGGGGCCTCCCCCGGCCTTGGCGGCGGCGTAGCCGACGAGGAACGTGGTCAGCGGGGCGGCGGGCCGGGCCACGCTGTGGGCGGCATCACGGGCGAGGTCGAGCAGCTCGGTGATGTCGACGTCGAGGTCGATCCCCAGCTCGTCCTTGACTGCGGAAATCCATTCATCCAACACGTGGCCATGCTCCCTGATCCGTGCGCGGGCGGCGGCGATGTCGTCCCAGGTGTCGCAGTCGAAGGACGCGAGGGGGTCGGTGATACGGGTGAGGCGCAGTGCGGCGCTCAGCCGCCGCAGGGGGAGCCCGGTCAGGCCGTCGTGCTCGGCGGCGAGCCGCGCGAGCTCTCGGCGGAGGGACTCGGCCCGGTAGGCGGCCACGAGCGGCTGGTCGCGGCCGTCGTGGTCGGTGACCAGGACGCCGTCGGCGGTCCCCTCGTCGGCCATGAGGGCGTCGAGCAGCCGGCGTACCATCCCTTCGTCCAGGAACGGCAGGTCGGCGGAGAGGACGACGACGTACGGCGCGGTGGTGTGCCGGAGACCGGCGCCCAGCGCGGCGAGGGGGCCTCCGCCGGGGGGGTCCTCGCGGGCCCACAGGACGGGCCGCGCGGTGGGCCGGGGGTCGGCGACGACCACGGTCGTCCCGGCCCCGGCGCAGGCGCTCAGCACACGGTCGAGCAGGGCCCGCCCGCCGACGCGCACGGCGGGCTTGTCCGTGCCGCCGAGGCGCCGGGCGGCGCCCCCGGCGAGCACGACGGCGTCGAACACGTCGGTACCGGGGCCGCCCGGGGGCTCGTACGCGGTCACCCTCCGAGTATGCGGGCCTGCGCGATCACTGGGAACGCGGGGGAGGCCGCGCGTTGCCGACCCGGTCGGGTCGGACGACGCCCCAGCAGCCGGACCCGCCGGACAAAGCCGGTGATCAGAGCGTGCGCAACAGCACCGCCGGCTGTTCGACGCAGTCCGCCACGTAGCGCAGGAAGCCGCCCGCCGTGCCACCGTCGCACACCCGGTGGTCGAAGGTGAGCGAGAGCTGCACGACCTGCCGTACGGCCAGCTCGCCCTCGTGCACCCAGGGCTTGGGGACGATGCGGCCGACGCCGAGCATGGCTGCCTCGGGGTGGTTGATGATCGGCGTGGAGCCGTCGACGCCGAACACGCCGTAGTTGTTCAGCGTGAAGGTGCCGCCGGTCAGCTGGCCGGGCGTCAGTGTGCCGGTGCGTGCCGCCTCGGTCAGCCGGGCGAACTCCGCGCCGAGGGACTCCGCGTTCCTGGTGTGCGCGTCCCGCACCACGGGCACGACCAGCCCTCGTTCCGTCTGCGCGGCGAACCCGAGGTGCACCTGCTCCAGTCGTACGACCTCGCGGGCCTCCATGTCGACCGTGGAGTTGAGCTCGGGGAAGCGGGCGAGCGCCGCGGTGCAGATACGGGCGAGCAACGCCAGGAGGGAGATCTTCGGCCCGTCGGCCGCGTTCATGGCCGTTCGGGCGTTCATCAGCTCTGTCGCGTCGGCGTCCACCCAGCAGGTCGCGTCCGGGATCTCGCGTCGGCTGCGGGAGAGCTTGTCGGCGACGGCGCCACGGACGCCGCGGAGGGGGACACGGGTGCCGGACGCGGTTTCTGCGGGCGCGGTCCGCTCGACCGGGGCGGCGGCAGGCGTCGCGGTCACGGCCCGGGGTGGTTGAACCGGAGCCGTGGCGGCCCGCAGTGCGTGCTCCACGTCCGCCCGCAGGATCAGGCCCTCGGGTCCCGAGCCCCGCAGCTTCCGCAGGTCGAGCCCGTGCTCACGGGCGAGACGGCGGACGAGCGGGGAGATCACCGGCACAGGCCCGTCCGGGCGCTCGGCGGCGGAGGCCGACCTGTGCCCGTCCGGCCGCTCGGGAGAGGTGACCGGGGCCGCCGCCGTCCCGACGGAGTCGAGCGCCACCGTCGGCGCCACCCGGCCCACGGGCCGGATCGGCTCTCCCGGCCGCACCCTCCTGCGGCGCGCCGGGGGCGCCCCGGTGCCGTAGCCGACCAGCACGTTGCCGGAGCCCTCGTTCGCGTCGGCGGCGCCCGCGCCCGTCGGCCCGGCGGAACCGTCGGCGACCGGCGCTCCCACCGCCACCGTCAGCAGCGGTGCCCCGACGGGCAGTTCGGTGCCCTCCTCGCCGAAGCGGGCGGTGACGACGCCGCCGTAGGGGCAGGGGACCTCGACCATGGCCTTGGCCGTCTCGACCTCGACCACGGGCTGGTCGATCGCGACGACGTCCCCGACCTGGACGAGCCAGCGGACGATCTCGGCCTCGGTCAGTCCCTCGCCGAGGTCGGGCAGCTTGAACTCCAGCACCTGGGCCATCAGTTCTCCGCCTCCCACTGCAGGCGCCCCACGGCGTCCAGGATCCGGTCGACGCCGGGCAGATGGTGCCGTTCCAGCATCGGCGGCGGATAGGGGATGTCGAACCCGGCGACGCGCAGCACGGGCGCCTCCAGGTGGTGGAAGCAGCGCTCGGTCACGCGGGCCGCGATCTCGCCGCCCGGGCCGCCGTAGGAGCCGGACTCGTGCACGACCACCGCGCGTCCGGTGCGCCGTACCGACGCGGCGACCGTCTCGTCGTCGAAGGGCACCAGGGAACGCAGGTCGACGACTTCGAGGTCCCAGCCCTCGGCCGTGGCCGCCTCGGCGGCCTCCAGACAGACGGGCACGGACGGGCCGTAGGTGATCAGCGTCGCGCTGCGGCCCGTGCGGCGCACGACCGCGCGGCCGATCGGCTCGACGCTCTGCGGTTCCTCGGGGTTCCAGGTGTCCTTCGACCAGTACAGGCGCTTGGGCTCCAGGAAGACGACCGGGTCGTCGGACGCGATCGCGGCGCGCAGCAGCCCGTAGGCATCGGCGACGGTGGCGGGCGTGACGACATGCAGACCGGGGGTCGCCATGTAGTACGCCTCGGAGGAGTCGCTGTGGTGCTCGACGCCGCCGATGCCGCCGCCGTAGGGGACGCGGATGGTGATCGGCAACGGCATGGCACCGCGCGTGCGGTTGCGCATCCGGGCGACATGGCTGATGAGCTGCTCGAACGCCGGGTAGGCGAACGCGTCGAACTGCATCTCCACGACCGGCCGCAGCCCGTACATGGCCATGCCGACGGCCGTGCCCAGGATGCCCGCCTCGGCGAGCGGGGTGTCGGTGACGCGGTCCTCGCCGAACTCCTTCGCGAGGCCGTCGGTGACCCGGAAGACACCGCCGAGGGCGCCGACGTCCTCGCCCATGACGTGCACGGTGGGGTCGGCGGTCATGGCGTCGCGCAGGGCGCGGGTGAGCGCCTGCGCCATGGTGGCGGGCTTGAGGGCGACGGTGGTCATCGGTGCGCCCCTTCGTGTTCCGCCGCCAGCTCGGCCCTGAGCAGGACTTCCTGTTCGCGCAGTTGGGGGGTGGGTTCGGCGTAGACGTGGGCGAAGAGGTCCATGGGGTCAAGGAGCGGGTCCTGGTTCATGCGCTCGCGCAGGTCGGCCGCCATCGTCTCGGCGGCGTCCCGGGCGGCCCGGATGCCGTCCTCGTCGAGGAGTCCGCGCTCGGTCAGCTCGTGCTCCAGGAGGGCGATCGGGTCGTGTGCGCGCCAGGTCTCGACCTCGGCGTCGCCCCGGTAGCGGGTGGCGTCGTCGGCGTTGGTGTGGGCGTCGATGCGGTACGTCACCGCCTCGACCAGGGTGGGGCCGCGTCCCGCGCGCGCGTGCGCCACGGCCTCGGCGAGCACCTGGTGCACGGCCGCCGCGTCGTTGCCGTCGACCAGGCGGCCCGGCATCCCGTAGCCGACGGCCTTGTGGGCCAGTGACGGGGCAGCGGTCTGCTTGGCGAGCGGCACGGAGATCGCGAAGCCGTTGTTCTGGACGAGGAAGACCACCGGGGCCTGCCAGACGGCGGCGAAGTTGAGCGCCTCGTGGAAGTCGCCCTCGCTGGTGCCGCCGTCGCCGACCAGGGCGAGCGCCACCACGTCGTCGCCCTTGAGGCGGGCGGCGTGCGCGAGGCCCACGGCGTGCGGGAGCTGGGTGGCGAGGGGGGTGCACAGGGGCGCTACGCGGTGCTCGCGCGGGTCGTAGCCGGTGTGCCAGTCGCCGCGCAGCAGGGTGAGCGCCTGGACGGGGTCGAGGCCGCGGGCGACGGCGGCGAGCGTGTCGCGGTAGCTCGGGAAGAGCCAGTCCCGCTCCTCGAGGACGAGTGCGGCGGCGACCTCGCAGGCCTCCTGGCCGGTGCTGGAGGGGTAGACGGCGAGCCTGCCCTGCTTGGTCAGGGCCGTGGCCTGCGTGTTGTAGCGACGGCCGCGCACCAGCTCGGCGTAGAGCCGACGCAACAGCGCGGGGTCGGCTTCGGCGGCCGCGTCCGTGCCGAGCACGCGGTACGGCAGGGCGTCGGGCAGCAGCGGCGCGGGGTCCGTGCGGGGCTGCCAGGCGGGCGGCGGTGTCGGGCGGTACGCGCCCCGCTGCTCCATGACCGTCATACGGCACCTCCTCGTGGGAGTGGCTCAGGGACGCGGCACGGCTGTGACGCGTCTCACCTACCGATTGTTCGGTCGTTGGCGCATTTTGGCTACAGGCACCCTGAGGCTGTGGACAAACGGTTCTGCACAACCTCAAATGAACGCAGTACGTCCATGGTAGGGAGGCGGGGGCACATGGCACCTGAACAAATGGCCGAGCCGCCGGAGCACGGCCCGGCCCTGCCGCCCCCTCGACCGCTGGACGCCATAGACCAGGACATCCTGCGCATGCTCCAGGCAGACGGCCGCGCCTCGATACGGTCCGTGGCCGAACGGGTCCACGTCTCCCGTGCCAATGCCTACGCGCGCATCAACCGCCTCATCGAGGACGGCGTGATCCGGGGCTTCGGGGCGCGCGTGAACCACGAGCGCGCCGGAAAGGGCACCTCGGCCTACATCACGCTCAAGATCGTGCAGAACTCCTGGCGCACGGTCCGCGACCAGCTGCGCCAACTTTCCGGCGCCGCCCACATCGCGCTGGTGGGCGGCGACTACGACGTCCTGCTGCTGGTGCACACCTCGGACAACAGAGCCCTGCGCGAGGTCGTCCTCACCAAGCTCCAGGCCATCCCGGAGGTGCTCAGCACCCGGACGCTGCTGGTGTTCGAGGAGGAGGACGTGGAACCGGAGGGCTGAGGGGCAGGACGACCAGGCTGTCCCGAGCACGACATCCAGGCGCCCGCGCTCACCGAGGGGCGCTCACCCCTGGGCGCGCAACCCCGAGAAGACCAGGTGCGTCACCGCTTCGGAGACTTCCCGCTCGCCCATGCCCCGCCCGTCCGGCCGGTACCACTCCACGATCGAGTTGATCATCCCGAAGACCAGCCGGGTCGCGAGCCGCACCTCCACGTCACCCCGGACGTCCCCGTCGGCCGCCGCCGCCTTCAGCAGTTCGGCGACCCGGTGGTCGAAGTCGCGGCGCCGCTCCAGCGCCCAGCGCTCGGTGTCCGTGTTGCCGCGCACCCGCAGGAGCAGGGTCACGTAGGGGAGCTCGTTCATGAGCACCTCGACCATGCGCCGCACGACGTGCTCCAGGCGCTCCACCGCCCGCCCCTCGCGCGCGGGTTCCTCGTCGAGGATCCCGAAGAGACCGTCCAGCGCCCGGCTGACGGCCCGGCGCAGCAGCTCCTCCTTGCTGGTGACGTGGTGGTATATCGACGACTTGGAGATGCCGGCCGCCTTGGACAGGTGTTCCATGGACGTGCCGTCGTAGCCACGCTCGTTGAAGACCCGGACGGCGACGGACAGCAGCGTCTCCGGGGTGTACGTGTCGCGCTTGGCGGTGGTCATGAGGAGGTGCCCTCCCGCTTGTCGGAGGCGTAGGCGTGGCGGTAGAGCGCCAGGGACGGCGCGTAGCGCCCGGACGGGTCGCGCAGGTGCAGATCGTCCAGGAGGGCGTACGCCCAGTTCCGGCCCAGCCTGCGGCTCCATTCGAAGGGCCCCAGCGGGTAGTTGACGCCCAGGCGCATCGCCGTGTCGATGTCCTCCTTGGTGGCCACGCCCTTGGCGACGGCGTCGTGCGCGAGGTCGATGATCCGTGCCACCGTGCGGGCCACGATCATGCCGGGGGCGTCCCCGATGACGCTGACGTCCTTGCCGAGCGCCTGGAAGAGTCCGGTGGCCTCGGCGAGTGTCTGTGGTGAGGTGTCCTGGGAGGCGGAGAGCGCGAGCCGGGTGGCCCTGCGGTAGTCGAGCGCCAGGTCGAAGTAGACGACGTCGCGGAACTCCACGGAGGTCTGCCCGTCGGCGAGGGCCAGCTGGCCGCCGCTCGGCAGGACGAGCCGGGTGCCGTGGTCCTCCTCGTCCTCGCGGACGGGGATGCCCGCCTCCCGGATCAGGGCGAGCAGGTCGGAGGCGGGGCCTAGGTCGCCCTCGACGACGACGTACGCGGGTGCCGGTACCGGTTCGGCGGTGTGCGGCTCGGGGCGCTCGGCGCCATCGGTGTGTTCGTACCAGCCCTGTCCCGTCTTGCGGCCGAGCCGGCCGGACTCCACGAGCCGTCGCTGGGCCAGCGACGGCGTGAAGCGCACGTCCTGGAAGAAGGCCTGCCACACGGAGTGGGTGACGGACTCGTTGACGTCCTGCCCGATGAGGTCGGTCAGTTCGAAGGCGCCCATCCTGAAGCCGCCGCACTCCCGCAGGATCGCGTCGATGGTGACGGGCTCGGCGGCCTGCGACTCGTACACCGCGAAGGCCTCCGCGTAGAACGGCCGGGCGATGCGGTTGACGATGAAGCCGGGGGTGTCCGCGCAGGCGACCGGCGTCTTGCCCCAGACCCGCGCCAGCTCGTACGCGCGCGTGGCCGACGTGACGTCGGTGGCGAACCCGGAGACGACCTCGACGAGGGGCAGCAGCGGCGCGGGGTTGAAGAAGTGCAGGCCCACGAAACGGCCTGGGGTGCGCAGAGCGCCGCCGATGGCCGTGACGGACAGGGAGGAGGTGTTGGTGGCGAGCAGGCAGTCCTCGCCGACGACGTCCTCCAGTGCGCGGAACAGCTCCTGCTTGACGTCCAGCCGTTCCAGGACCGCCTCGACGACGAGGCCGCAGTCCGCGAGGTCGGCGAGGCTCTCGGCGGGGTGCAGCCGGGCGCGCGCCGAGTCCCGGTCGGCGCCCGTCATACGGTCCTTCGCGACGAGCCGGTCGAGCCGGGCGCCGATCGCCTCGGCGGCCTCCCGGGCACGACCGGGAACGGAATCGAACAGTCGTACGGGATGGCCGGCGACCAACGCGACCTGGGCGATGCCCTGGCCCATGGTGCCGGTGCCGACGACGGCCACGGGGCTGCTGAGGTCGAGTGCTGTCATGTGCGCGATCCTCCCGCACGGGGTTGTCCACAGATGCGGCGGACCCCCTTGTCCCGACCGATCGTTCGGTTACTCTAACTCTGTCCGCCTGTTCCTGCCCAGGTCAGAGCTCGACGAAGAGCCTCTGACGTGAGGAGTTGGTCAAGCATGGCCGCCGAACCGTCCGCGCACGCCCTGATCGCCAGGCACCGGCCCACTCTCGACCAGGCCCTGGAAGCGATCCGCACCCGCGCGTACTGGTCGCCCCACCCCGAGCACCCCAAGGCGTACGGCGAGAACGGCAGCCTGGGCATGGCCGAGGGCAAAGCCGCCTTCGACGCCCTCCTCGGCACCCGCCTCGACCTCGGCCAGCCCGGCACCGACGACTGGGTGGGCGGCGAGACCTCCCCGTACGGCATCGAGCTGGGCGTGACCTACCCGCACGCGGACGTGGACACGCTGCTGCCCGCCATGAAGGCCGGCCAGCGCGCGTGGCGCGACGCGGGCGCGGAGGCGCGCGCGGCGGTGTGTCTGGAGATCCTCAAGCGCATCAGCGACCGCACCCACGAGTTCGCCCACGCCGTCATGCACACCAGCGGCCAGGCCTTCATGATGGCGTTCCAGGCCGGCGGCCCGCACGCCCAGGACCGGGGCCTGGAGGCGGTGGCCTACGCGTACGCCGAGCAGGTCCGCACCCCCGACGAGGCGGCGTGGAGCAAGCCCCAGGGCAAGCGCGACCCCCTCGCGCTCACCAAGAGCTTCAAGCCCGTCCCGCGCGGCATCGCCCTGGTCATCGGCTGCAACACCTTCCCGACGTGGAACGGCTACCCGGGCCTGTTCGCCTCCCTCGCCACCGGCAACGCGGTTCTCGTGAAGCCTCACCCGCGCGCGGTGCTGCCGCTCGCCCTCACGGTGCAGGTCGCCCGCGAGGTCCTCACCGAGACCGGCTTCGACCCCAACCTGGTCGCGCTGGCCGCGGAGCGCCCCGGCGAGGGCATCGCCAAGGACCTGGCGACCCGCCCCGAGATCCGCATCATCGACTACACCGGCTCCACGTCCTTCGGTGACTGGCTGGAGGCCAACGCCCGCCAGGCGGAGGTCTACACGGAGAAGGCCGGCGTCAACACGGTGCTCGTCGACTCCACCGCCGACTACAAGGGCATGCTCTCCAACCTGGCCTTCTCCCTGTCCCTGTACAGCGGCCAGATGTGCACCACCCCGCAGAACCTGCTCATCCCCCGCGACGGCATCACCACCGACCAGGGCGCCAAGTCCTACGACGAGGTCGTCGCCGATCTCGCCAAGTCGGTCGGCGGCCTGCTCGGCGACGACGCGCGCGCGAACGCGCTGCTCGGCGCGATCGTGAACCCCGACGTCAAGGCCCGCCTCGAAGCGGCCGCCTCGCTCGGCGAAGTCGCGCTCCCTTCCCGGGAGATCACCCATCCCGAGTTCCCCGACGCGGTCGTCCGGACGCCGGTGATCGTGAAGCTCGACGGCGCGCGGAAGTACTGGGAGCGGACCGACGACGAAGCCGCGTACCTGAGCGAGTGCTTCGGGCCGGTGTCGTTCGCCGTCGCCGTCGACTCGGCGGCGGACGGACTGGACCTGCTGCGCCGGACCATCGCAGAGAAGGGCGCGATGACCGTCGGCGCGTACACGACCTCCGACGAGATGGCCGAGGCCGTCGAGGAGGTGTGCCTGGAGGAGTGCGCGCAGCTGTCGCTGAACCTCACGGGCGGCGTCTATGTGAACCAGACCGCGGCGTTCTCGGACTTCCACGGATCCGGTGGCAACCCGGCGGCGAACGCGGCCCTGTGCGACGGGGCGTTCGTCGCCAATCGGTTCCGGGTGGTCGAGGTGCGCCGCGAGGCGTAGCGGATCGCACCGTTCGGGCGCCCCCTCAGGGGGCGCCCGAACCCATGCTCCAGTGGTACAGCGTCATCGCCACGCTCGTCGCCAGGTTGTAGCTGGAGACCTGGGGACGCATCGGGAGCGACAGCAGGTGGTCGGCATGTGAGCGCAGTTCGGTGGAGAGCCCGCTGCGTTCGGAGCCGAAGGCGAGGACGGCGTCGTCCGGGAGCTTCAGCCCCCGGATGTCGACACCCTCGGGGTCGAGCGCGAAGACGGGGCCCGGGGGCAGATCGTCCACGCTCAGGCGCTCGACGGCGGTCGCGAAGTGCAGGCCCGCCCCGCCACGCACCACGGTGGGGTGCCAGGGATCCAAGGTGCCCGTGGTGACCACACCGGTCGCGCCGAAACCGGCGGCCAGCCGGATCACGGCCCCCGCGTTGCCCAGGTTGCGCGGGTTGTCGAGGACGACGACCGGGGCGGTGCGCGGCCTGCGGGCGAGCGCCGCCAGATGGGCCTCACGCGAGGGACGTACGGCCAAGGCGGCCACGGCGGTGGGGTGCGGACGCGCCACGAGGGTCCGGTACGTCTCCTCCGGGACCTCCTGGAGGAGGCCCGCGAGCCGGTCCCGTACGTCCGGGGCCAGGTCGTCGGCGAGGGTGAGCGCCGCCGCACGGTCGACGGTGACGGCCACAGGCACCTCGGCGCCGAAGCGTACGGCGTGCTTGAGGGCGTGGAACCCGTCGAGCAGGACGGCGGTGTCGACGAGGCGGCGCCAGGCCCGCACGGCGTCCCCGCTCGGGTAGGCGGGCGATGCGCTCACCGAGGCGTCGGCCGGACGGGCGGGGGATCCGCCCACCGGGTCGACCGCAGGTCCGCCAACCGGTCCGCCCGCAGGCCCGGCAGCCGCTTCGCCCGCAGGCGCGCTCACCGGATCGTTCATGCGGTGAAGCCTACGTGGGGCTGCTCGGTCGCCCCTTTCTCCTGCTTCTCCTGCTTCTCGTGGGGGAGCGTGGGTTGCCCCGGATCGCGCGGGCCCGGGATCGTCCGGCCGCGCCCATGCGGCACACGACGCAGGACGCGGTCACGCGCGCGTGTCACCAGGCCACCCAGGCGCTTCAGGAAGGGCGTCGGCAGGAACACGGCGTCGGCGGCGATCATCGCGAGCGAGAAGAACGGCAGCCCCAGCACGACGGCGATCACGGCGTGCTCGGTCATCATGACCGCCAGCAGGACGTTCTTGACCCGCCGGTTGAAGAGCGTGAACGGGAAGGCGACCTGCACGATCACTGTCCCGTACGTCACCAGCATCACCATCGTGCCGCTGGACGACATCAGGTCGGAGAGCGCAGCCCAGGGCGAGAAGTAGTCCAGGTGGAACGGGTAGTAGACGGCCGTGCCGTCCTGCCAGCGCGAACCCTGGACCTTGTACCAGCCGGCCGCCGCATAGATCAGACACGCCTCTGCCATGATCACGACCAGGGCGGCGTTGTGCGCGAGATTGCCGACGATGTCCAGCAGCGCGCGCGGCTTGGTGTCCGACTCGATGCGTCCGGCGGCCCACCACAGGCCGTGCACCGCCCACAGCCCCCAGAAGAAGGTGAGCCAGCCGCCCAGCAGGCCCCCGGGGATCAGACCACCGAACGTCGACACCAGCAGCGCGAAGCCGAGCGCACACCACAGGGCGGGACCGACCACGTCCTCCTGCGCCCTGCCGTCGCGTGCCTGGCGCTCGCGCGTGCGCCGTGCGCGCCGCGCGTCCAGCGACCAGACCTGGGCGCAGCGGACGAAGACGAGGTAGATCGCCATGAGGTGGATGACGTTGTCGCCACCGTCCCCCATGAAGACGCTGCGGTTCTGCAGCGAGAGGACACCCACCATGAACAGGACGCTCACGGCGCGGGTGCGCCAGCCGAGCAGCAGCAGGAAGGTCGACAGAATGGCGAGGGCGTAGACGATCTCGAACCACACCATGCTGTCGGACCACATCAGCACCGTGAAGGCGTCGTTGTCCGCGATCAGCCGCTGGGCCAGCTCGAAGCTCCAGGGCCCCTCGGGGCCGTACAGCTCGCGCCGGTGCGGGAACTCGCGCAGCAGGAACAGCAGCCAGGTCGCGGAGAAGCCGATCCGGATGATGGCGCTCTGGTACGGGCCCAGCGCGCGATCGGTGACACGGGTGATGCCGTTGCCGATCGCGGCGACGAGGCGTCCTATGGGGCTCACCGGCGGAGCCGGGTGCGGAGGGCTCATGGAGCTCATCCGGCGCTCGCCTCCGTCCGACCGGTGACGGCCCGGCCATCACCGGCCGCGTCGGTGCCGGTGTCGGTGCCGGTGTCGGCGTCCGTCCGGTCGTCGTCGGTCACCGACCACCAGGGCAGTTCGCGGACGACGGGCTTGTCGGACACCTTTTCCTCGCTCCACTCGGGCGGCTGCACGTTGGTGGTACGGGACCGGAGCTGGATCCGCTCGATCCCACCGCCGGGGCCGCCGGCCTGCTCGCGGTCGAGGCGCATCACGACGATGCGGCGCACATAGCGCTCCGACAGATCACCGCGCGAGGAGGTGGCGCGGTGCTCTCCGTCATGCGTGGCGGTGTAGAAGTCCCAGGCTCGACGCAGTTCGTTCTGCTGGGTGTGACTCGGCACCGGATTGTGGTCGATCGCGGCGCCGTCCAGCGCCGACAGGTCGTACCAGCCGGTCGTCAGCACCTTCCCGTCGGCCGTGCGGACCTCTGCGCGCGCCTGCACGGCGATGTTCTGCTGCAGCGGGTTCGGCGCGAACAGCTTCCAGTTCTGCTCGAACTCCGGATAGACCCATTCGTCGACCACTCGGCCATGCTGCTTCGTCAGCGTGTTCGAGGGCGCTATGTGCAGGAACACCAGCCCGAGATGCGCGCACGTCGCCACCGCCACGATCGCGAGCACCAGCGCCACGGCGATCTGGTACGGCAGCGTCAGCGCGGCGATCCCGGAGGCCGGCTGCCCCGGCCCGGCTATCTTCTCCGATCGCGAACGGGAGGGCGACACCGTCGACGATTCCACCGGTGGTCCGGATGACGAATCCGAAGGGGGCGGCGACTGCGATGGTGCCGCCGGCCGCGACAGGGACGGAGGCAGGTCAGTGGGGGCCGGGGTCGCCGCACGGGCCGGCCCGCCCTTCGGGCCCTTCGGGGGCGTATCGCTCGCGGAGGCCGCGTCGCTCTCGGGCTCGTCCGGCCCTCGCCGGGCGTTCGAGTCCTCGTCGTTCGCGTCCATTGCGCCCAGCTCCCCGATTTCCACTACCCGGTCGACTTCTCCACCGGAACTTACTCAGCCGCGTTCCTCCGGCACAGCCCCGACGGCCACAGCAGTCACATCGTCACACCGCTCACACGGCACCCCTGAGGTTATCCACAGCGGGGGACACCTTACGGCCCGGTGTGGCCCGCTTCTCCCCCGAAAGCAGCCCCAGCCGCGCCTCCACCCGTTCGACCAGGCGTTCGCCGCCCGGCCACCGCGTCGGCCCCGCCACACCATTCCCTTCTTCTAGAACCTGTTCTATCTTGACGCCCCGTCATCGGCGACACGGAAGGGGCGGGACCGTGGACTTCACCTTCACCGAGGAGCAGCAGGCGGCGGCCGAGGCGGCGAGGGCGGTGTTCGCCGGGGTCGCGCCGGACGCAGTGCCCAGCCCGTCGCTCGTGCCGGGGGCGGTCGCCGACGACTTCGACCGGGCCCTGTGGGCGAAGCTCGCCGACGCGGACCTGCTCAGCCTGTTGCTCGACCCCGCGTACGGAGGGTCGGGGCTCGATCCGATCGCCCTGTGCCTTGTCCTGCGCGAGTCGGCGAAGGTGCTGGCCAGGGGCCCACTGCTGGAGAGCAGCGCGGCCGCCGTGGCCGTGCAGGCCCACGGCGGCGAGGAGCTGAAGGCGGAGCTACTCCCGCGCGTCGGCAGGGGCGAGGCCGTCCTGACCGTCGCCGCGCACGGCCGCACCGGACACGATCCGGCGGAACTCGCCGTGACCGCCCGCCGGGACGAGCGCGGCGTCTGGGTCCTGGACGGCATACAGACGGCGGTGCCTTGGGCCTACAACGCGGACTTCATCGTCGTCCCCGCAACGGTCGCACCGGCGTCGGTAGCCGCGCTCGTCTCCGCCGAACAAGCCGAGGGACCCGTGACACCTGAGGGGCCCGAGGGAACTGAGGGAATCAATGGACCCGCCGGAACTGAGGGCATCAGGGGTACTGAGCCGAACACGGTCGCGGCCGCCGACGGCCGTACCGTCCTCGCCCTCGTCCCCCGCCTCCACGAAGGGGTGACAGTCGCCGAGCAGATCTCCACGGCCGGCGAACGGCTCGCGGAACTGCGCCTGGACACGGCCCGAATCACCGACCGGCACGTCCTCGACACGGAAGGCGCATGGGACCGGCTACGGGACCTGCTGGCCACCGGCACCTGCGCGTTGGCGCTCGGCCTGGGGGAAGGAGCTCTCGGCATGACCAGCGAATACGCAGGAAAACGCGAACAGTTCGGCTTCCCCATCGCCTCGTTCCAGGCCGTCGCCGTACAGACCGCCGATCGCTTCATCGACCTGCGCGCGATGGAGGCGACGCTGTGGCAGGCCGCCTGGCGCATCACCTCCGGCGCGGGAGGTGCGCTGCCCGCCTGCGGCGATGTCGCCGTGGCCAAGATCTGGGCCTCGGAAGGGGTACGACGGGTCGTGCAGACGGCACAGCATCTGCACGGGGGCTTCGGCGCCGACGTCGACTACCCCCTGCACCGCTATCACGCCTGGGCCAAGCACCTCGAACTGTCGCTCGGCCCCGCAGCGGCCCACGAGGAGGCCCTCGGAGACCTACTGGCGGCACACCCCCTGGGCTGAGCGCCGCGCACGCCTCAATGCGGGGCGCGCCCGTCCGATCCGTACGTCCTCTCCACTGCGCGCCCCGACCCGCCACGTTCCCTAGAGAACGAAGCCCGCCCCGCCCTTGTCATCCACCACCGGACGACCGACGGCCGCCCACACCTGCATGCCGCCGTCGACGTTCACGGCGTCGATACCTTGCTGGACGAGATAGTTGGTGACCTGCGCCGAGCGCCCGCCCGAGCGGCAGATCACATGGACCCTGCCGTCCTGCGGCGCCGCCTCGGTGAGCTCGCCGTAGCGCGCCACGAACTCACTGATGGGAATGTGCAGCGCCCCTTCGGCATGACCCGCCTGCCACTCGTCGTCCTCCCGGACGTCCAGCAGGAAGTCGTCGTCCTTGAGGTCTCCGACCTCGACCGTGGGCACACCCGCTCCGAAATGCATGCGTCCGACGCTACCCGACCGAACGGCCGCAGTCCGAAGCCCCGGCAGTCCGAATCACTCCGAGCTCCGACCGGACAGAGCCATCGAGCCACAGAGCCGACTGGCCGACAGGCCAGACACGCTCATCCACCCCGCCCCAGACCCCCCGCCGCAGATGCCCTAACCGCCCTGACCATCCGGACCGTCCGGACCGCCCTCGCCATGCCGGCCGACCAACCCCGCCAGCTCCGCCTCCCGCTGTTCGACCTCCGCCAGCAGCTGGTCGGCGATCTCGTCGAGGAGGCGGTCGGGGTCGTCCGGCGCGAGGCGGAGCATCGAGCCGATGGCGCCCTCCTCCAGCTCACGGGCGAGGAGAGCGAGAAGCTCCTTGCGCTGGGCGAGCCATTCCAACCGTGCGTAAAGCTCCTCGGCGCGACTAGGCCTGCGCTCCTCCGGCACCGGCCCGGCCGCCCACTCCTCCGACAGCTCCCGCAGCAGCACCTCGTCACCGCGCCCGTACGCGGCGTTCACCCGGGCTATGAACTCGTCCCGCCGCTCCCGCTCCCTGTCGTCCCGCGCCAGGTCGGGGTGCGCCTTGCGCACGAGTTCGCGGTAGAGCCTGCGGGCCTCGTCGCTCGGTCGCACCCGCTCCGGTGACCGCACGGGCTGGTCGGTGAGCATGGCCGCCGCCTCGGGGAACAGCCCCTCCGAGTCCATCCAGCCGTGGAACAACTCCTCCACGCCCGGCATGGGCATGACCCGAGCGCGCGCTTCCTGCGCCTTGCGCACGTCCTCGGGGTCACCGGTGCGCGCCGCCTTCGCCTCGGCGATCTGGGCGTCCAGCTCGTCCAGCCGGGCGTACATGGGGCCGAGCTTCTGGTGATGCAACCGGGAGAAGTTCTCGACCTCCACCCGGAAGGTCTCCACGGCGATCTCGTACTCGATCAACGCCTGCTCGGCCGCCCGCACGGCCCGCTCCAACCGCTCCTCGGGCCGCCCGGAGCCCGCCTCCCCGGCATCCCCCTCCCCATCGGCGAATGCCGGCCCCACATCGGACCCCACCGTCCCAGCAGACCCCGCCGTCCCAGCAAACCCTGGAGTCTGACTTGACCCCCGCGTCTCAGCAGACGCGTCGCCGTCGGCGGGCGGTGTCGCTCCGCCGGGCGCGGTGCTCGCGCCGGGCTCCGTGGTCTCCACGGGCTCGGTGGAGCGCTCGGACGGTGTCTGGTCGGCTTCCGGGGTCGTCACCCGACCCAGCCTAGGCCACGACTCCCGGCCGAACCGCAAGCCACCGGACACCTGGCCTTCGCGCATCCGTACGAACACCGGAGCACCCCCGGCCGGCCTCTCCGTCCGCCCTCGTCTCCCGCCTCGATCCCTTGCCCCAGATCCCCGGACCCCTGCCCTCAGACCCCTGACTCCGCCGCGATCCGCCCTGCCCGCACCGCGGCCACCAGGTCCGCGTGATCCGCCTCCGTGCGGTCCGCGTAGGTGACGGCGAACGTGGCCGTCGCCTCGTCGAGTTCGTCGTTCTTGCCGCAGTAGCCGGAGAGGAGACGGGGGTCGGCGCTGTGGGCGTGGGCGCGGGCGAGGAGGGCGCCGGTCATGCGGCCGTAGTCGTCGATCTGATCGGCGGCCAGGGCGGCGGGGTCGACACTGCCCTTGCGGTTGCGGAACTGGCGTACCTGGAAGGGGAGTCCGTCGACGGTGGTCCAGCCCAGCAACATGTCGCTGACGACCTGCATGCGCTTCTGGCCGAGGACCACCCGACGCCCCTCGTGATCCACCTCCGGGACCTCGAAGCCGACGGTCGCGAGGTGCGGCTCCAGGGCCGACGGGCGGGCCTCCTTCACCTGGAGGACGAGCGCTTCACCCCGGTGGTCCAAGAGAAGGACGACGTACGAGCGGGTGCCCACGCTGCCGGTGCCGACCACCCGGAACGCCACGTCCTGCACGGCGTACCGGGCGAGCAGCGGATGGCGGTCCTCCGAGAGCGTGGTCAGGTACTGCGTCAGGGAGGTGACCACGACGGCGGCCTCCTTGTCGTCCACGCGGCGCAGCACCGGCGGGGCGTCCACGAAGTGGCGGCCTCCGCCCTCCACCTCCCGGGTCGCCTTGGCCGCGAAACGGCCGCTGGTGTTGGCGCGCGCCTTCTCCGCCACTCGCTCCAGCGTGCCCTGCAGGTCGTGGGCGTCGGTGTAGGAGACGAGTTCCTCGTCCGCGATGGCGTTCCACGCGTCGAGCGCCGAGAGCTTGGCGAGGAGCCTCATGGTGCGCCGGTAGGCGCCCGTCGCGTCGTACGCGGCCTTGCGGCAGATGTCTTCGTCGGCGCCCGCCTCGCGTCCGGCGAGCACCAGCGAGGCGGCGAGGCGCTTGAGGTCCCACTCCCACGGGCCGTGCACGGTCTCGTCGAAGTCGTTGAGGTCCATGACGAGTTCCCCGCGGGCATCCCCGTACAGACCGAAGTTGGCCGCGTGGGCGTCGCCGCAGATCTGTGCGCCGATTCCGGTGATGGGCGTACGGGCCAGGTCATGGGCCATGAGGCCCGCCGAGCCGCGCAGGAACGCGAAGGGGGTGGCCGCCATCCTGCCGACCCTTATCGGGGTGAGCTCGGGGATCCGGCCGCGGTTGGACTCCTCGACCGCGGACACCGCGTCCGGCCGGTCGGTGGTGAGTGTCAGGTCGGCGTGCGCACTGCGCGGCACCCTGGTGCGCAGTGCCTTGCCCTCTTCCTTGGGCGACCCCAGGGCGGGCCACCGGGCGAATCCCGTCACCCCCGGCACCCGCGCTGCGGCCGCCCCTGCCACGGCCCCCACGCCGACCTGCCTGGATCCCGCCGACTCCGACTCGGTTCCCGCCCCCGCCGTCGTCACACCGACCTCGGTCACAGCGACCGCCTCCCCCGCACCCGTCCACGCACGAACATCAACTCGTGACGACGGTACAGCCGGTGGCCGAAACGCGTCAGACCCTGTGGACAACTCCGCGCCGCACCCGTCCACACCTGTGGAAAACCGGGTCCGTCCGCCGCCCCGCTAGCGTGCCGACCCCGCGCACGGCCAGTCCTGCGGCAGATGGACCAGTGCCCAGTCCTTCAGCTCCGTGAGCGCGGGTCCCAGTGCCTCCCCGGCCGCCGTCAGCCGGTAGGTGACGCGCAGCGGCGGCCCCTCGTCGACCTCACGGACCACCAGGCCGGCCGCGGCGAGTTCGGTGAGCCGGTCGGAGAGCATGCGCTCGCTGATCCCGGGGATCGCCCTGCGCAGATCGACGAAGTGCGCCGGATGCGGCATCAGCACGGCCACGATCGGCCCCGTCCAACGCTTGCCGAGCAGGGCGAAGACCCGGGTGATGCCGTCGTCGACCCGCCGACACGGCTCCGCGCCGTGGATGTCCCGCTGCTGCTCCGCCATGAGGCAAGGGTACTGACCCGTTCGCATGGGGATGAAAAAAAGTAAGTAACTGTGTTATCTATAGTTAGATACGAAAACGAAGCCACTTCTCTGGAGTACGCATGGCTACCTTGCTGCACCTGGACTCGTCCGCGTTTCCCGCCACCGCCTCGACGTCGCGCACGGTGACGGAGACCTTCCGCAAGGCATGGGAGGACCAGCACCCGGACGGCACGGTGATCTATCGCGACCTGCACGCCGATCCCGTGCCGCACATCGGCGCCGACGCCCACACCGCCGGCTTCGTCGAACCGGCCGAGCGCACCCCGGAGCAGGCCGCGGCCTTCGCCGAGCGGGAGAAGCTCATCGTGGAGCTGGAGCAGGCGGACGCGATCCTGATCGGCGCGCCCATGTACAACTTCTCGGTCCCGTCCACCCTCAAGGCATGGCTGGACAACGTCGTCCTCATCGGCCGCACCGCCCTGAACGAGGACTCGAAGACGAAGGGCACCCCGGTCACCGTCGTCGCCAGCCGGGGCGGTTCCTACGCTCCGGGCACGCCCCGCGAACCCCTGGAGTACGTGCAGAACTACCTGACGGCGATCCTCTCCGAAATGCTCGGGCTGGAGGTCGACTTCATCGTCCCGGAGCTCACCATGGCCCCGCACAACCCCGCGATGAGCGAGTTGGTCCCGCTCTCGGAGGCCTCCCGCGCCAAGGCCCTCGACGACGCGGTCGCCAAGGCCAAGAGCCTGGCCGCCCGCCTCGCCGCCTAGCCAGGCCCTCCGCGGAACGCGCGGGGCGGCCGCCCCGCGAGGAGGAGCGGCCGCCCTTGTCGCCGTGCGCCCGCGCCGTCAGGCCGCGTAGGACGCGTTCTGCGCGGTGGTCACCACCTTCTGGCCGTCGGCCTGGCTCAGCAGTCCGGCTGACACCCAGGAGCCGACGGTCGACTGCACCCGCGCCACCAACGCGGCCTTGTCGGCGAACGGCGCCCCGGCCCAGATCTCGTCCAACAGCGTCGTCCCGTCGGACTTCGCCGGGTTGGCGACGCCCGAATCGGTACCGCCGAGGACGACCTTCGGCTCGGAACGCTTGACGTAGGCGTGGGTCGGATCCTCGGTCCCCTCGTGGAAGGGAGCGAACTCGGTGCCGTCCAGCGTGTAGTGCAGCGGCTTTCCGCTCACCGGCGCGAGGGAGGGCAACAGGTCACCGGAGAGTCCCGCGTTGCGGTACAGCCCGACCGACAGATAGCTGGTGGCACTGCTCCTGCCGACCAGGTTGACCGGTCCGTAGAACAGCGTCTGGAGCGACGGGTCGTCGAGCGCCTTCTCCACGCGCAGCCGGAACGGCATCGTCACTCGTACGACGTCCCCGGCGCGCCAGGTGCGGGAGGGGATCGTGAAGTAGCTCCCCGCGGCCGGAGTACCGCTCACCGCGCTGCCGTTGACGGTCACCCGGAAACCGGCGGTGGCCCAGGACGGCACCCGCAGCCGCAGCTCGAAGGCCGCGCTGCCGCCTCCTACCGTGATCGTGGAGCCCTGCTCCCGGGGATAGTCGGTGCTCTGCGCGATCGTCACGCCCTTCGCGGACCAGTTCAGCGTGGCCGCGCTGTACAGGTTGACGTACAGCGCGCTGCCGTCGGCCTTGGTGAAGTACACCGAGTCCTGGTACTTGGTGGCGCTCTCCATGCCGGTGCCCTCGCAGCAGGTGGTGCCCTGCTTGGGGGTGTAGTCGCGCACATGACCGGGCTTCAGCCCGATGAAGTACGTGACCAGCGGCTTCTCGGCGTCGGCCTTGTCCTGCTTGGAGCCGAGGACCTGGTTGAGAAGGGCCCTCTCGTAGTAGTCCATGTACTTCGGGTCCTGCTCGTGGAAGAACAGGGTCCGGCTCAGCTTGAGCAGGTTGTACGCGCAGCAGGTCTCGGCGTTGGTGTCGCTGATCGTTCCCGAGATGACGCCGCGCGCCTTCCAGAACTCGGCCGTGCTGGTACCGCCGATCCCGTACATGCGCTGCGGGATCACCATGCCCCAGAAGTTCTTCGCGGCGGTCAGATAGCGCGTCTCGCCCGTCGCGTCGTACAGCCGGACGTAACCGGTCATGATCGGGATGTGCTGGTTGGCGTGGAGGCCGTCCAGGATGTCGTTGCCGGCGGCACAGGCGTCGATGAGCCGGTCGAGGTCGAACAGCTTGGCCAGCGCGAGGTGTTCGGCCTTGCCCGTGATCGTGTGCAGGTCGACGATCGCCTCGACGATGCCGCCGAACTCACCACTGGAGAAGATGCCCCACATCCGCTGCAGCGTGGCGTCGGGCAACTTGGACAGCCGCGAGTACATCCAGTCGCACATGCCGGAGGCGAGGTCGAGCGCGCGGGCGTCGTCCGTCGCGAGGTAGGCGTCGAGCAGGCCCTTGAGGATCTTGTGTGCGGTGTAGTACGGCGCCCACACCTTGGTGTAGTCGGCGGTGGTCCGCGTCTCGAGGTCGATGAACTGCGTCTCCGGGTACGCCGCCAGGAAGCCGGGGTGACTCGGTCCGCCCCAGGTGCGGCGCAGCGTGGCGGTCAGGCCACGTCCGGAGGCATCGTCGAACGTGCCACCGGAGGTCGCGAAGAAGTAGTAGGACGCGAGATTGCCGAGCCCCGCGGAGGACCTCTTGGCCTCGTTGGTCTGCAGCGAGGTGATCTCGGCCGCGGTCAGCGCCCTCCCCCAGATGTTGAACTCGTCGAAGGCGCCCGCGAAGACCGGGTCGTCGGCGTAGTTCGAGCGGCCCAGCCAGTTGTTCGTCAGGGTGCCCAGGACGGACGGGTTGAGCGTCATCGAGGTGTTCTGGGCCACGGCGGTGCCGTTGACGTACAGGGTGCCCGTGGTGCCGCTGATCGTGACGGCCAGGTGGCTCCACTGATTGAGCGGCAGGGCGGCGGTGCCGTTGAGGGCCTGCTCCCCGCCCGCACCGCTGTTGGTGATCGCGAAGCGTGGCACCCCGCTGCTGTTGCGGGAGGCCAGGTACATGTACCGGGTCGTGTTGTTGCCGAAGTCGAAGATCCTCTGCCAGTTGGCATTGTGCGTGGGCTTCACCCAGACCGACAGGGTGATCGCCGAGGCACCGCCGAGCACAGCGGCCGGCAGGTCGACGTACTGGTACGAGCCTCGGACGTTCTCGTGCGCGCCGCCCCATTTGCCGGTGACGGCCAGCATGCGTGGATCTTTGCGCAGCGCCTCACGCACCTCGGTGAGCGCACCCACCATGGTGCGGATCTTGTCGACGTACACCTGCTGCCCGGTGCTCGCGTACGCCTGCGCCAGCATCGTCAGGAAGTGGCCGGTGTAGTGGCCGCGGAGATTGCCGTTGGCCTCGCCGTCCAGGCCCTCCCAGCCGCCGGGCGCGACCGCGCCCTTGGTGGAGAGTCCCGCGTTGGCGCGGAAGACCTGCAACAACCGGTCGACGTCGTAGCCGCGGCCGTGGTCGAGCATCAACTGACGTTTGTCGGCGAAAAGGCCCTGGCCGAGCGACACGTCCTTGAGCTCGAAGGGCCGCACCGACCAGCTGGACGGCGTCGGGACCGTGGCGGCGACCGCACGGCCGCCGCCCGCCCCCAAGGAGACCCCTGGTGCGGCCGCGGCGACTATCGCGGACTGGAGGAGAAAGCGTCTGGAGAGGGGCGGTGCCATGGGCGCCTCGTCTCTGGCAGAGATGGGTGTGGGGGTGGAGTGGGATGCCGGACAAAGCGAGCATCATGTTCGAAACTGCGAACGTTGTGCGAATTCCCGACCAGAAGATAGGTATGTGACAGACGAGCGTCAACGGTACTGACGGGTTTACCGAGGCCAATGACCCGCTTGGCGCGGCTACTTGCACGCTCTCGGCACTGTTTCACGTGAAACATCGCTCGCGCTCATATCTACGACGATTCGCGTGAGTTTGACTCCCCTGACGCATCCGACCGCGCACACAGCATCCGGCACGCCCCCACGCCGTCCCGCACCACCGGAAGCCGAAAGCCCTTACCGAATCTCCTGAGAGACTCCTCACACTCCAGAGTCCCGCCCAGCCAGCCGACCTGCCGCTCCGCGCGCAGTTCCAACGACAAAAAGAAGCGGTCCCATCGTGATCACGATGGGACCGCTTCGCTGTGCGCGAGGGGGGAGTTGAACCCCCACGCCCTTGCGGGCACTGGAACCTGAATCCAGCGCGTCTGCCTATTCCGCCACCCGCGCATTGAGTGTGTCCTCAGGCCCCGTCCCTTGCGGTGTCGGCGCCTTCCGACATCGAGAAGATTAGCACGCTGGAGAGGGTGGCTTCACATCACTTGATCGCGGCCGATCCCACGCCGGACCCCCGGGACCGGCCGACCAGTACGGACCGAACACACGCCCCCTTCTGTCACGTATCAACGAGTGCTGGTTCACGTATCAACCTCGTACCGGTCCCGGTCATCTCCATGGGAGAGGGACGGGGCGCACAGTCCGGTGCGGGACACTGGTCTCGCGCCGCCTCTACGATCCTTGGCAGAGTTCGGACGGGGTAGTTCGAAGAGGGGCTCCGATGGGAATCCGGGAGGGGACTTCAGTGGGCGTCGAGGCCGGGTGACACCGGTCGACCGGGCCGACAGGGGGAACCAGCCGATTTCCCGGCGCGTGGATACGATCAGTAAGCAGTACCGATGCGGTACGCAGAGCGGTGACGACGGAGGAGGTGCCCCATGGGAGTCCTGAAGAAGTTCGAGCAGCGCCTCGAAGGTCTGGTCAACGGCACCTTCGCCAAGGTGTTCAAGTCCGAGGTCCAGCCCGTGGAGATCGCGGGAGCGCTCCAGCGGGAGTGCGACAACAACGCGACCATCTGGAACCGTGACCGCACGGTCGTCCCCAACGACTTCATCGTGGAACTGAGCACGCCCGACTTCGAGCGCCTCAGCCCCTACTCCGGCCAGCTCGGCGACGAGCTCGCCGGCATGGTGCGCGACTACGCCAAGCAGCAGCGGTACACCTTCATGGGCCCCATCAAGGTCCATCTGGAGAAGGCCGACGACCTCGACACCGGTCTGTACCGGGTGCGCAGCCGTACGCTGGCCGGCTCCACGGACCAGCAGGCCCCTTCGGGCGCCCCGGCGAGCCCCGCCGCGGGCCGCCCCGGCGGCTACGGCTACCCGCCCACCGCCGCGCCCACGGGTGCCCCGCCCATGCCGGCCACACCGCCGCCCGGCGGCCGTCCCGCCCCGCTCGGCCAGCGGCCGCCCGCCGCTCCGGCGGGCGGGGGACGCACGCGCTACTGGATCGAGATCAACGGCACCCGCCATCAGATCTCCCGCCCGACGCTGGTGCTGGGACGCAGCACCGAAGCCGACGTGCGGATCGACGACCCCGGCGTCTCCCGCCGGCACTGCGAGATCCGGACCGGAACGCCCTCGACGATCCAGGATCTCGGATCCACCAACGGCATCGTGGTGGACGGGCAGCACACCACCCGCGCTACGCTCCGCGACGGCTCGCGGATCGTCGTGGGCAGCAGCACCATCATTTACCGGCAAGCCGAAGGGTGAAGCGGGGGCAATGTCAGAGCTGACCCTCACGGTCATGCGGCTGGGTTTCCTGGCCGTACTGTGGCTGTTCGTGATCGTGGCCGTGCAGGTCATCCGCAGCGACCTGTTCGGTACGCGTGTCACCCAGCGGGGGTCGCGCCGGGAGAGCGCGCGGCCGCCTGCGGCCGCCCGCCAGGCCGCGCCCCCGCAGCAGCGCGGCCAGCAGCCCGCACCTCCCGCCGGCGGTGGCGGCCGTCGTGGGCGCAACGCCCCGACCAAGCTCGTCGTGAGCGAGGGCACACTGACGGGGACGACCGTGGCGCTCCAGGGCCAGACCATCACCCTGGGCCGCGCACACGACTCCACGATCGTGCTGGACGACGACTACGCCTCCAGCCGGCACGCCCGGATCTACCCGGACCGCGACGGCCAGTGGATCGTCGAGGACCTGGGGTCCACCAACGGCACATACCTCGACCGGAACCGACTGACGACTCCCACGCCGATTCCGCTGGGCGCGCCGATCCGCATCGGCAAGACCGTCATCGAGCTGCGGAAGTAGTGCTACATCATGAATAGGCGCGAGCGGAGCGAGCACGCAGGGGCGGCCCCCACCAGGGCTCCCGGCGCGCTCCCGACCGGAGGGTGGGCACCGTGCGGATGTACCCGGAGCCGACGGGCGAGGTGCGCATGAGTCTGTCACTGCGCTTCGCCGCCGGATCGCACAAAGGCATGATCCGCGAGGGCAACGAGGACTCGGGCTACGCCGGTCCGCGGCTGCTCGCGATCGCCGACGGCATGGGCGGCCAGGCGGCCGGTGAGGTCGCCTCCTCCGAGGTGATCTCCACCCTCGTCACGCTCGACGACGACGTCCCCGGCTCCGACATCCTCACCTCGCTCGGCACCGCCGTGCAGCGCGCCAACGACCAGTTGCGCTCGATGGTCGAGGAGGACCCGCAGCTGGAGGGCATGGGCACCACGCTCACCGCCCTGCTGTGGACCGGTCAGCGACTCGGCCTCGTCCACGTCGGCGACTCCCGCGCCTACCTCCTGCGGGACGGCGTCCTCACCCAGATCACCCAGGACCACACCTGGGTGCAGCGTCTGGTCGACGAGGGCCGCATCACGGAAGAGGAGGCCACCACCCACCCGCAGCGCTCCCTGCTGATGCGCGCGCTGGGCAGCGGCGACCACGTGGAGCCCGACCTCTCCATCCGCGAGGTCCGCGCCGGCGACCGGTACCTGATCTGCTCCGACGGCCTGTCCGGCGTGGTGTCCCACCAGACGATGGAGGACACCCTCGCCAGCTACCAGGGCCCGCAGGAGACCGTTCAGGAGCTGATCCAGCTCGCGTTGCGCGGCGGCGGTCCGGACAACATCACGGTCATCGTCGCCGACGTCCTCGACCTCGACACCGGAGACACCCTCGCCGGGCAGCTCTCCGACACCCCGGTCGTGGTCGGCGCGGTCGCCGAGAACCAGCTCCACCTCCAGGACAACGGCATCATGCAGACCCCCGCCGGCCGGGCCTCCGGTCTCGGCCGTCAGGGGCACGGCCAAGGCGGCGGCGAGTTCGGCCCGCCCGGCTCGGGCGACGCCACCGGATACATGCCGGCGGCGGGCAGCTTCGGCGACTACTCCGACGACGACTTCGTCAAGCCGCGCAAGAAGCGCAGGTGGCTGAAGAGATCCTTCTTCGGCATCCTCGCCCTCGCCATGGTCGGCGGGGGCGCGTACGGCGGTTACCGCTGGACGCAGACGCAGTACTACGTCGGTTCCAAGGACGACCACGTGGCGTTGTACCGCGGCATCAGCCAGGACCTGGCCTGGATCTCGCTCTCGAAGGTCGAGAAGGACCACCCCGAGATCGAACTCAAGTACCTGCCGCCCTACCAGCAGAAGCTGGTCGAGGCCACGATCGCCGAGGGCGGTCTGAGCGACGCCCGGAAGAAGATCGAGGAGCTGTCCACCCAGGCGTCGGCGTGCAAGAAGAACGCCGAGCGCCGCGAGGCGGCGGACAGCAACGCCAAGACGGGCGAGGGCGAGGCCGGCGGAGTCACGGGAACCACGAAGACCTCCCTCACGTCCAAGGCCACACCGTCCCCGACGTCGACATCGTCGACGTCCCCGACCCCGACCCAGACCGCACCCACACCGTCGACCGGCCCCAGCCTCTCGGAGGAGGAGCAGGAACTGGTCTCACGGTGCGGTGAGCAGTAGGCAAGCCGCGAGGGGCCCAGTCACACGATGAGCAGTACTACCAACCCGTCGACGCAGCACACGTCCACGATCGGCGCGATCGGCACCCCGAGCCGACGCAACACCGAGCTGGCGCTGCTGGCGTTCGCCGTCGTCATCCCGGTGTTCGCCTACGTCAACGTGGGTCTCGCCCTGAACGACCAGGTGCCCGCCGGACTCGCCGCCTACGGCATCGGCCTCGGGGTGCTGGCCGGCATCGGCCATCTCGTCATCCGCAAGTTCGCGCCGTACGCCGACCCGCTGATGCTCCCGCTGGCCACGCTGCTGAACGGGCTGGGGCTGGTGGCGATCTGGCGACTGGACCAGTCGAAACTGCTCCAGCAGATCGGACAGGCCGGCGGCAAGGCGACCAACCAGCTGGTCTACACAGCGATGGGCATCGCGCTCCTCATCGCCGTACTGATCTTCCTCAAGGACCACCGCACCCTCCAGCGCTACACCTACATCTCCATGGCCGGCGCGCTGGTCCTCCTGCTGCTCCCCCTGGTGCCGGGCCTCGGCGCGGAACTCACCTACGGCGCCAAGATCTGGATCCAGGTCGGCAGCTTCACCATCCAGCCGGGCGAGTTCGCGAAAATCGTGCTGGCGATCTTCTTCGCCGGCTACCTGATGGTGAAGCGCGACGCGCTCGCACTGGCCAGCCGCCGCTTCATGGGCCTGTACCTGCCGCGCGGCCGCGACCTCGGCCCGATCATCGTCGTCTGGGCGATCTCGATCCTCATCCTGGTCTTCGAGACCGACCTCGGTACCTCGCTGCTGTTCTTCGGCATGTTCGTGATCATGCTGTACGTCGCGACCGAACGAACCAGCTGGATCGTCTTCGGGCTGCTGATGTCCGCGGCCGGCGCGGTCGGCGTGGCCTCGTTCGAGATCCACGTGCAGCAGCGTGTACAGGCCTGGCTGGACCCCATGGGCGAGTGGGAGCTCTCCAAGACCGTGGCCGGCCACTCCGCGCAGTCCATGGAGGCCCTGTGGGCCTTCGGCTCCGGCGGCACCCTCGGCACCGGCTGGGGCCAGGGCCACTCCGAGCTCATCCGCTTCGCCGCGAACTCCGACTTCATCCTCGCCACCTTCGGTGAGGAACTGGGGCTGACCGGCGTGATGGCGATCCTGCTGATCTACGGGCTGATCGTGGAGCGCGGCATCCGCACGGCCCTCGCCGCCCGCGACCCGTTCGGCAAGCTGCTCGCCGTCGGCCTGTCCGGCGCGTTCGCCCTCCAGGTCTTCGTCGTCGCCGGCGGTGTGATGGGCCTCATCCCCCTGACCGGTATGACGATGCCGTTCCTGGCCTACGGCGGTTCCTCGGTGATCGCCAACTGGGCACTCATCGGCATCCTGATCAGAATCAGCGACACCGCACGCCGGCCCGCGCCCGCGCCCGCACCGAACCCCGACGCCGAGATGACCCAGGTGGTCCGCCCGTCATGAACAAGCCCCTGCGCCGCATCGCGATCTTCTGCGGGCTCCTGGTCCTCGCCCTGCTCATCCGCAACAACTGGCTCCAGTACGTCCAGGCGGACACTCTCGCCACCGACAAGAACAACCGTCGCGTCGCGATCGAGCGCTACGCCACGCCTCGCGGGGACATCATCGTCGACGGCAAGGCCATCACAGGGTCCGTCGCTTCCGAGGGGCTCGACTACAAGTACAAGCGCACGTGGAAGAACGGCGAGATGTGGGCGCCGGTCACCGGCTACTCCTCCCAGATCATCGGCGCCACCCAGCTGGAGAGCCTCGAGGACGGCATCCTCACCGGGAACGACGACCGGCTCTTCTTCCGGAACACGCTGGACATGCTCACCGGCAAGAAGAAGGAGGGCGGCAGCGTCGTCACCACCCTCAACGCCGCCGCGCAGAAGGCGGCCTTCGAGGGCCTCGGCAACAAGAAGGGCGCCGTCGCCGCGCTCGACCCCAAGACCGGCGCGATCCTCGCCCTGGCCTCCACGCCGTCCTACGACCCGTCCACGTTCGCCGGGATCAGCACCAAGGACAGCAAGACCTTCTCGAAGCTGGAGAAGGACCCCGACAAGCCGATGCTGAACCGCGCGCTGCGCGAGACCTACCCGCCGGGCTCCACGTACAAGGTGGTCACGGCGGCCGCGGCGCTCGAGAACGGCATCGTCTCGGGCATCGACGACAAGACCAAGACCCCCGACCCGTACCAGCTGCCCGGCACGACGACCGACCTCACCAACGAGCACGGCGTGTGCAAGAACGCCAGCCTGCGGTACGCGCTGATGGTCTCCTGCAACACGGTCTTCGCGAATATGTCGCACAACGTCGGCAACGACAAGATGATCGAGCAGGCCGAGAAGTTCGGCTTCAACGAGGACGAGATGGACGTCCCGGTCCGCGCCGCAGAGAGCGTGTACCCCGAGGACAACGATCCGCAGAACGCCATGGGCGGCATCGGTCAGGCCTCCAACCGGGCCACCCCGCTGCAGATGGCCATGGTCGCCTCCGCCGTCGCCAACGACGGCGAGCTGATGAAGCCGTACATGGTCGACCAGCTGCGCGCCTCCAACCTCGACATCATCGAGACGCATGAGCCCGAGCCCCTGTCCCAGGCGATCTCGGGTGAGACCGCCCAGAAGCTCCAGGACATGATGGAGACCGTCGTCAACGACCCCCAGGGCACGGGCGGCAAGGCGAAGATCAACGGCGTCACCGTCGGCGGCAAGACCGGTACCGCGCAGCACGGCCTCAACAACAGTGAGAAGCCGTACGCCTGGTTCATCGCGTACGCCCAGCTCAGCGACGGCAGCTCGCCGGTGGCCGTGGCCGTGGTCGTCGAGGACGGCGCGGCCGACCGCGGTGACATCTCCGGTGGCGGTCTGGCCGCCCCGATCGCGAAGAGCGTGATGCAGGCAGTGATCAACAGCAAGAAGTGACCCCGCTCACGTCGCCTTCACATCGGTGCACGTTGCGATACCGGTCCTGTATCGGGTGACGCGGTTGGCCAGGTCACAGAAGGCGAGCCGGGTACCGTATGCCCGGAGCACAGCCGCCGGACCACACATGGGTGCGGTCGGGACCGACGGAGAGGGCTGGTAGGAAGCTATGGAAGAGCCGCGTCGCCTCGGCGGCCGGTACGAGCTGGGCCAGGTGCTCGGCCGTGGTGGCATGGCGGAGGTCTACCTCGCGATGGACACCCGCCTCGGCCGCACCGTGGCGGTGAAGACGCTGCGAGCGGACCTCGCGCGCGACCCCACCTTCCAGGCCCGGTTCCGCCGGGAGGCCCAGTCGGCCGCCTCGCTCAACCACCCCGCGATCGTGGCGGTCTACGACACGGGCGAGGACTACATCGACGGGGTCTCGATCCCGTACATCGTCATGGAGTACGTCGAGGGCTCCACCCTCCGTGAGCTTCTCCACAGCGGCCGCAAGCTGCTGCCGGAGCGGGCGATGGAGATGACCATCGGCATCCTCCAGGGACTGGAGTACGCCCACCGCAACCAGATCGTCCACCGCGACATCAAGCCGGCCAACGTCATGCTGACGCGCAACGGCCAGGTCAAGGTCATGGACTTCGGTATCGCCCGCGCCATGGGCGACTCCGGTATGACGATGACGCAGACGTCCGCGGTCATCGGCACCGCCCAGTACCTCTCGCCGGAGCAGGCCAAGGGCGAGCAGGTGGACGCACGGTCCGACCTGTACTCGACCGGCTGTCTGCTCTACGAGCTGCTGACGGTCCGCCCGCCGTTCGTGGGTGACTCCCCCGTGGCGGTCGCCTACCAGCACGTGCGGGAGGAGCCGCAGCCGCCGAGCGTCTTCGACCCGGAGATCACTCCGGAGATGGACGCCATCGTCCTGCGTGCCCTGGTCAAGGACCCGGACTACCGCTACCAGTCCGCCGACGAGATGCGGGCCGACATCGAGGCCTGCCTCGACGGCCAGCCCGTCGCCGCCACGGCGGCCATGGGGTCAGTCGGCTACGGCGGCTACCCGGACGACCAGCCGACCACCGCCCTGCGCGCCGACGCCGGTGCCACGACGATGCTCCCGCCGGTCGGCCCGGACGACGGCTACGGCGGTTACGACGACCGCCAGGGCCGTCGCCGCCAGCAGCAGAAGAAGAACAACACCTCGACGATCCTCCTGGTCGTCGCGGGTGTCCTGGTGCTGATCGGCGCGGTCCTCATCGGCCAGTGGATGTTCTCGGGCAACGGCACGGGCAACGACACCCTCAAGACACCGAACTTCATCGGGCAGAGCGAGGCGGATGCCAAACAGTCGGCCAACAACGTCGACCTCAAGGTGACGACGACCAAGGACGCGTGCGAGGACGAGAAGACCGGCAATGTCTGCACGCAGA
The DNA here is from genome assembly GCF_033794485.1 of Streptomyces sp. MB09-02B. NCBI lineage: Bacteria > Bacillati > Actinomycetota > Actinomycetes > Kitasatosporales > Streptomycetaceae > Streptomyces > Streptomyces sp. MB09-02B. The sequence goes on along the minus strand of NZ_JARGEE010000015.1, from coordinate 12,349 downwards.
ACCCAGCTGCGGGCGACCCGGTCAAGAAGGGTGACACCATCGCCCTGGTGATCTCGACGGGTGCTCCGAAGGTCGCTATCCCCAACGTCATCGACAAGGACATCGAAGCGGCCACCAAGTTGCTCGAGGACAAGGGCATGCAGGTCGAGACCGAGTCGGCGGAGTCTTCTGAAGACCCCGGAACCGTCCTCAGCCAGGACCCCGACCCGGGCACGGAGTTGGAGAAGGGATCGACGGTCACCCTGGAGGTCGCCAAGGCCGAGGAGAAGGCCACGGTGCCGACCGTCACCGGTCGGGACTGCGACGCCGCCAAGTCCCAGATGGAGGCCAACAACCTCGTCGGTACCTGCACCGAGGTCGAGACCCAAGACCCCAACCTCGTCGGCAAGGTCATCGCGACCAGCCCCGAGGCAGGCTCCGAGCTCAACAAGGGCGACACGGTCACCATCCAGATCGGTAAGGCGGCCGAGGAGCAGGAGGCCGAGGTCCCGAACGTCGTCGGACGGACCGTGGGCCAGGCCAAGCAGATCCTGCAGGCGGCCGGCTTCACCAACATCCAGTTCGCGGGCGGAAGCGACCAGAGCGACACCGCGCTCGTCACTGACCAGGACCCGGACGGCGGCAACGAAGCCGACCCGGCCCAGACGACGATCACCCTCGCTTCGGTCGGTTTCGGCGGCAACAACGGCAACAACAACAATGGCGGCGGTTTCGGCGGCGGCGACTTCGGTTAGCGCCACCCGCCCACGGCAGGGCAACTGATCCAGTCCCCTGCCCCGTACGACGAAGGAGCCCCGGCACCCTCCCTGAGGGGGTTGCCGGGGCTCCTTCGTGGTCGCGATGTTTCACGTGAAACCGGATGTTTCACGTGAACCATCCCAGCGGGGGAACAACCCACCAGCCGTAGCTAGCGGAGTTCCTTCGGCAGCGTGCGCTCCGCGTTCACCCGCTCCACGCGCTCCAGCTCGCCCCACACGATGTATCGGTACCGGGACGTGTAGACGGGCGTGCAGGTGGTGAGGGTGATGTATTTACCGGCCTTCTTCCTGCCGGACTCCTTGGGGATGTTCGAGAGGACCTTGACGTTGTACTTCGAGGTCTCGGTGAGGGTGTCGTAGACCTTGTAGACGTACCAGTTGTCGCGGGTCTCGAAGACGATCGCGTCGCCCTTCTCGAGCTTGTCGATGTTGTGGAACTTCGCGCCGTGTCCGTCGCGGTGGGCGGCCAGGGTGAAGTTGCCGTCCTTGTCGGAGCTGGGGAGGGTCGCCTTGACCGGGTCGGTGTAGTAGCCGGCGACGCCACCGTTGAGGATCTTGGTGGAGGTGCCCTTCTTCACCAGGACCTCGCCGTTCTTCATGGCGGGGACGTGCAGGAAGCCGATGCCGTCCTTGGTGTCCAGGGCGCCGGGGCCGTCGTCCGATGCCCAGGTGTCGCGGACCTTGTTCCCTTCCTTGTCCGCCTCGCGGTCGGCGAGGACGTTCGTCCACCACAGCGAGTAGACGACGAACAGACCGAGCACCAGGCCCGCCGTGATGAGGAGTTCACCGAAGACACTGACCGCCATGGCGATCCGGCTCATGCCGCGGCGCCGCGGCGTGGCCTCGGACGTGTCCGTCTTCTCTTCGGTGTCGTCGGTGGTCACTGCCACAGTTCTTCCGCCCTTGGTCGAGCCCCTACTGGACGAGCGCGTCGGGCTTCCCCTCGCTGCGCGGCCGTTCCTCCACCATCTTGCCCCACACGATCATGCGGTACTTGCTCGTGAACTCCGGCGTGCACGTGGTCAGCGTGATGTACCGCCCCGGCTGGGTGAAGCCGGAACCCGGGGGCACGGGTTGGAGCACGCTGACGTTCGACGGCGGGGTCACCGGCAGGATCGAGGCCATGTCGTAGACGTAGTACGTGTCCTGCGTCTCCACGACGATCGGGTCGCCCGGCTTGAGTCGGTTGATGTACCGGAACGGTTCACCATGCGTGTTGCGGTGGCCCGCTATGCCGAAGTTGCCCGCCTTGTCCTCGGGCATGGCCGTCTTGATGCTGTTCTCGTCGTAGTGACCCACCATTCCGCGGTCCAGGACCTTCGACTTGCTGATGCCCTCGGCGATCGGCACGACGACGTCCAGCTTCGGGATGTGCAGGATGGCGAAGCCCTGCCCGGGCTCGAAGGCGCCCGGCGCGCGCTTGCCGCTCTTCCACTCCTCCTGGAGGCTCGTCGCCTCCCGGCCCGCCTGCTGATGGGCGCGGATGTTGGACCACCAAAGCTGGTAGGTGACGAAGAGCAGCATCACCACGCCGGTGGTGATGAACACCTCGCCGATGAGCCGGCTTGCGATCACTCCCACGCTGGGCTTGCGCGCCCGCGCCGCCCGTCGCGCCTCGATCCTGGAGCGGGGCGCCGACAGGCCGTCCTCTCCTAAGCCCTCCTCGGGCCCCTGAGCGGTTCCGGAGCCCGCGTGGCCCCCCGGGGAGCCCCCGTGCCTCCCGTGCCGTCTCGCGGCCTTACGGCGGGCCGCACGGCCTCCGGGAGCCGGGGGCGCGGGTATCGGCTGGGCCGCGGCGGCCATCCGCCGCGCCTCCTCCACCCGGAGCGCCACCGTCTCCTCGTCGATCGGAGGGTGCTGCAGAGCGGTGTCGGTCTCGTACAGCCCTCCGGACGAGGGCTCGGGACGCGGCTCGTAGGTCTCGTATGACGAGAACGAGGGCTCCCTGTACGGCTGCTGCTGACCGAACCAGTCGCCCTGCCCGAACTGCGGGGCCTGTTGGGCGGTCCATTGGTGAGGCTCGGCCGTGTCGCCGAACGGCGCCACCGGCTGAAAGGCCTCCGCCTCGAACGACTCGGCGCCCCCGTACGCGGCCTCGCCGTCGTAGGGGGCACTCTCGCGCTCGGGGCGCAGTGCCGTCACGCCGTGGCCCTGCCCACCACGGGGGCGAGCCCCGTCGACCTGGCCACGGCCCCTTGGTCACCGCATTCGGCCAGCCAGTTGGCGAGCATGCGGTGGCCGTGCTCGGTGAGCACCGACTCGGGGTGGAACTGCACGCCCTCGACCGGCAGCTCCCGATGCCTGAGGCCCATGATGATCCCGTCGTGCGTGCGCGCCGTGATCTCCAGCTCGGCCGGCACGGTGGCCGGCTCCGCGGCCAGGGAGTGGTAGCGGGTCGCGGTGAAGGGTGTGGGCAGGCCCGCGAAGACCCCCTTGCCCTCGTGTTCCACCAGCGAGGTCTTTCCGTGCAGCAGTTCGGGCGCGCGGTCCACGACGCCGCCGTACGCCACCTGCATGGACTGCATACCGAGGCATACGCCGAAGACGGGGACGCCGGTCGCGGCACAGTGGCGGACCATGTCCACGCAGACGCCGGCCTCCTCGGGGGTGCCCGGGCCGGGGGACAGGAGCACGCCGTCGAAGCCGTCCTGGGCGTGGGAGGTCGCCACCTCGTCGTTGCGCAGCACCTCGCACTCGGCGCCCAGCTGGTACAGGTACTGGACCAGGTTGAAGACGAAGCTGTCGTAGTTGTCGACGACGAGAACCCGGGCGGGTCGGGCGGCACTCACTGGTCGTTCACCGTCACATCGTTGAAGGGCAGCAGGGGCTCGGCCCAGGGAAAGACGTATTGGAAGAGGACGTAGACGACGGCCAGAGTCAGCACGATGGACATCAGCGCCTTCAGCCACGCGTTACCCGGCAGATGTCGCCAGATCCAGCCGTACATGCCGTCCCTTCCTTCACACCACGGCACCGGAATCACGCCGTACCGCCACCAGACTAACGGCGTAGTGCCTCCGGTTTCCCTGACTCGACAGGCTGTGTGGAATCCAGATGGCCCCAGACGATGAGGCGATGGCTGTGTCCCCACTCCGGATCGCACGTCGTCAGCGTCAGATAGCGCCCCGCGCGCGTGTAGCCCGATTTCGTCGGCACGGGGTCGATGACCTGGACGTCCGTGGGCAATGTCCGGTAGGGCCCCTTGTCGATGACGTACGTGAACCAGTCCGCGCCGTCGGTCAGTACGACCTCGTCGCCGGGACGCAGCTTGGGAAAATCTTTGAAGGGATCGCCGTAGGTGCGGCGGTGGCCCGCGACGGCGAAGTTCCCCTTCTGCCCCAGCTGCGCGGTGTTCGCGTAGTGGCCGAGTCCTTTCTTGAGTGTGTCCGTCTTCGTGCCCTCCAGGACGGGCTTGTTCCACGTGAAACCAAGGCGCGGGATGTACATGAGCGCGAAGGGCTCACCGCTCTCGTACGCGACGGGCGGCTCCGGAGCCGCCGAGGAGCCCGGTCCGGACGTCGGCCTCGTCGGCTGTGTCGCCCACCGCTCCTGGAGCAGGTCGACCTGGTGGTCCATCTCGGTGTCGGCCTTCACACCGGTCCAGAAGAGCACGTAGACGACGAAGAGCACGATCAGGGTGCCGACGGTGATGCAGAGCTCGCTGACGGTCCTCACGATCACGCGCACCGACACGGGTCCCCCGGCTGCCGTCACTCCACGGGCTTCGCGTACTTCAGATCCACTGTGCCCGAGTAGCCGGGAAGAGTCACCGGCCCGTCCTCGGTGACTTTCCAGCCCAGCCCGTAGACGTTCACGTAGACCATGTAGTTCTGGATCGCCTCGCTGGCGGTGAGCGCCTTCTGGAGCTTCTCCGGGTCACCGACCGCCTGGATCTTGTACGGGGGCGAGTAGACGCGGCCCTGGAGGATCAGGGTGTTGCCGACGCAGCGGACGGCGCTGGTGGAGATCAGCCGCTGGTCCATGACCTTGATGCCCTCGGCGCCACCCAGCCACAGGGCGTTCACCACGGCCTGCAGGTCCTGCTGGTGGATGACCAGGTAGTCGGGCTGCGGCTCGGGATAACCGGGGAGTTTGGCGGTGGCGTCCGGCGGAGCGTCGTTGAGGGTGACCGTGAGGGCCTGCCCCCTGAGCTTCTGGGTGCCGGCGTTCTTCTCCAGCGCTTTGAGCCGGGCGTCCTCGGCCTTGGTGCTGCCGTCGTCCCGCTCGGCCAGGGCCTCCACGTCGTCCCGGAGCACCGCGTTGGACTCGTCGAGTTGCCCGTTCTTGTGGCTGCGCTCCTGGATCAGGTCGGAGAGCTTCAGCAGCGAGGCGTCCGTACGGATATTGGTGCCCTTGGCCGTGTCGAAGCTGGTGAAGAAGATCAGCCCGGCAAGGGCGAAGACCCCGACGGTGAGCACGCGCACGGGCCGGAAACCGCCTCGGGAGGTGGTGCCGGAACCCGCCTCGGGGGAGTCGGCTGAATTGCTCAACGTACCCTTATCTCCTTAGGCGCCGCGGAAGCACTACGCTAACGGACGCCCGGGGGAGCATTCAGTGTCCCCTTGTACGCTGCCCCGGAGCCCGCCACAGTTCCCTGCGCGGCCACGCAGCGCATCGACAGGAGAGACCCTCGTGCCGAAGTCACGTATCCGCAAGAAGGCCGACTACACGCCGCCGCCGTCCAAGCAGGCCACGAACATCAAGCTGAACAGCCGCGGCTGGGTGGCTCCGGTCATGCTGGCCATGTTCCTCATCGGGCTCGCCTGGATCGTCGTCTTCTATGTGACGGACGGCTCGTTGCCGATCGACTCGCTCGGCAACTGGAACATCGTGGTCGGCTTCGGCTTCATCGCCGCCGGCTTCGGCGTCTCGACCCAGTGGAAGTAGTGGTCTCCGCTCGGTGGAGGTAGTTCTCCCCAGAGCAATCCACGGAGTTATCCACAGGCGTTTTCCACAGTGGGGAAAAAGAACGACGATCTGTGGATAACTCACTGGGCGTTGACGCCGGTACGACTGGCCTACCGGCATCCGCAAGCATGTTCGCCCCCTGCCTGACCTGCGAAAACACAGGTGAGCAACAGGGGGCACACCTGTTCCCGCACCCTATGCACAAGATCCGCCACGGTCTGTGGACAACAGTGCTGTAACGGTGTCGACGGAGCGCCCGACCGGTAACGGTCCGGCATCACCTCAGGTCAGCTGCGCGGTCCTGAGCAGGGTCATCACGACCACGGTCAGCAGGACCAGGGCGCAGGCGCCGTATTGGACCAGCGCCCGTCGCTCACGCGGCGCGTGCACCATCGCGTAGCCGATCAGCACACCGCCGACGAGGCCGCCGACATGCGCCTGCCAGGCGATGCCGGACCAGCCGAAAGTGATGACCAGGTTGATGACCAGCAGGACGATGACCGGGCGCATGTCGTACTTCAGCCGACGCATGAGGACGGCTGTCGCGCCGAAGAGGCCGAAGATGGCGCCGGACGCGCCGAGCGTCAGTTGGCTCGGCGCGGCGAGCAGGTAGGTGAGCGCGCTGCCCGCCAGGCCCGAGGCGAAGTAGAGGGCCAGATAGCGGGCTCGGCCGAGGGCGGCTTCCAGCGGGCCGCCGATCCACCACAGGCTGAGCATGTTGAAGGCGATGTGCATGACACCGCTGTGCAGGAACATCGACGTGACCAGGCGGTACCACTGGCCTTCGGCGACGCCCTGGAATGAGCCGAGATCGGAATCCCAGTCCCGTCCGACGAGGGCGAACCGCTCGGTGAAGGTGTCGCCGATGGCTTGCGTCACCAGGAAGAGCAGTAGGTTCGCGCCGATAAGGATCTTGGTGAGAAGTCGGGGGTCGGCGGCGACCGTGCCCCCCGCGAGAGTGCGCGGGGCCGAGGCGGAAGGCGCTTGGCCCGTGCCCGAGCCGTTGCGGACGCAGTCGGGGCACTGGAAGCCGACGGAGGCGCTCACCATGCACTCGGGGCAGATCGGACGCTCGCAGCGAGTACAGCGGATACCCGTCTCCCGGTCCGGATGCCGGTAGCAGGTGGGCAGGCTCTGCGCGTCCTGCGAGCGGCTCGGCACCTGGTCCATCGGGTCCCTCCGTCTCCTGTGGAACGCATCGCCCCGCCCATCCTTACGGACGAGCGGGGCGATTGGTTCCCTTCGGGACCTTGTGAACCTTTCGGGGCCCGGTCCCGGTGGAGAACCGTTGATGCTTGACCCGGGCGGCGGGCCCGAGGGCTCAGCCCTGGCGGGTCTCGACGACGACCGACTCGATGACGACGTCGTTGACCGGACGGTCGGTGCGCGGGTTGGTCTGAGCGCCGGCGATGGCGTCCACGACCTTCTGGCTGGCCGCGTCGACGACCTCACCGAAGATGGTGTGCTTGCGGTTCAGCCACGCCGTCGGGGAAACGGTGATGAAGAACTGCGAGCCGTTGGTGCCCGGTCCGGCGTTGGCCATGGCCAGCAGGTAGGGCTTGTCGAAGCCGAGGTCCGGGTGGAACTCGTCCGCGAACTGGTAGCCGGGACCACCCGTGCCGTTGCCCAGCGGGTCACCGCCCTGGATCATGAATCCACTGATCACCCGGTGGAAGACCGTGCCGTCGTAGAGCTTGTCCGTGGACTTCTGGCCGGTGGCCGGGTTGGTCCACTCACGCTCGCCCTGGGCGAGCTCGACGAAGTTACGGACCGTCTTGGGCGCGTGGTTCGGCAGCAGCCGCACCTCGATGTCGCCATGGTTGGTCTTCAGGGTGGCGTACAGCTGCTCTGCCACGATCTGCCTTCCGTTGTCCTTTGTGACTCCCCCGATCCTCGCACGGACGACGCCGTCCGTCCCCCGACGCCCACGCTCTTGTACGGCGGGCGCGCGGAAAACCGGCCGAGTACCACCGGTACCGGCGCGCTTCGCGGCGATCCGTGGCATTGTCGGCCCTGTCGTGGACAAGTTCCCGTTGTCCCGCATTCATCCTCTATTGCACGTGACCGGATTCATGAGCGGCTCCTGTCGATGATCGGCCGGGGTCGAGACCATGACCCGGATGCCCGCCCGCACATGCCCCGGAGCGCTCCGAGAGGCATGATCCCCAAAAGGGTGGAAAGTCGAATTACGTACGCCACCGAGGAGGAGGATCCCGTGACCCGCATCGACAGCGTGCGCGCCGCGACCGGCTCGGCGAAGGGAAGCGTGCTGCACGCCGCGGAAGTGGTGGCGCCCTACGCCGACACGGCCAAGGACAAGGCCTCGCACTACGCGCAGGAGGCACGTGTACGACTCGCGCCGAAGGTTTCGCAGGCCGCGGAACAGGCACGCGTCCAGTACGGCGCCCATGTCGTCCCGCGCTTGGAGCAGGCTCGCACGCATGTGCCGCCGAAGGTCGACCACGCGGCCCATGAAGCCGCCGCACGCACCCGCAAGGCGGCCCGCCAGGCCGCCGACTACTCCCGTCCCCGTATCGAGCAGGCTGTGGCCGCCGCCGGCCCGGTCCGCGAGGAGGCCACCGCCCGCAGTGTCGCGGCGCTGGCCGCACTGCGTGGACAGGTCTCACCCCAGCAGATCCAGCGGCTGGTCCGCAGGCAGCAGCGTCGGGCGAGGCTAGGCCGCGCCGCCAAGGGCATGGCCGTCCTGGGTGTCCTGGCGGGCGGCGCCTTCGCCGCCTGGAAGTGGTGGGACAAGCAGGCCAACCCCGACTGGCTGGTCGAGCCCCCCGCAGCCACTGAGGTCTCCGACTCCGGTCGTCTGTCCTCGGTGGACGGTAGCGGCCAGTCCGTTCTCGACCCCGAGGTCGAAGCCAAGCAGGCTGAGGACGAGGCCGCCGACCGGGACAACCGCCGCTGAGAAACGACTGAGCACCGGCAGCCGAAGCCACTTTCTCCACCACTGCCGGCGTCGGAGGACGTTTGTCTGCCCGGCCCGGCCCTGCCCGAGGGTTCGTTCGGCGGGGCATCTTTCAACAGCCCTGTGGGGCAGAAGACTTGAACGTCTTCTGCCCCACAGGGCTGTTTCACGTGAAACAGCGGCGCCCGGCAAGGACCCGCCACCCCATCATTCGGAAGGTACTGATCCGGTTGCGAAGGGTGACGTGCATATTCCGCCACCCAGCACTGTGACCCAGAACACTGGTTTCGCATATGCGTACGCCAACACGCGCCACCGCCCGTTGCCCCGTTCCAGCAGCCTTCTTTCTGGTGAGCGCACACATAGCGATCGCGACGACCACCGCCCGGGACGCCACCCACGACCACAGTGCCGGGGCAGGAAAAAAGACCGGGCCGAATGTCCTATGACATCCGGCCCGGTCCATCCGCTGTGGAGCCTAGGGGAGTCGAACCCCTGACATCTGCCATGCAAAGACAGCGCTCTACCAACTGAGCTAAGGCCCCGGAAGGGAAGCACCCACCCGGAGAGAAGGACCACCGGGAGGCTTCGCAGACCAGAGTACCGGGTCACCCCCGGGATCTCGCAAAAAGATTGGGGGTCCCCGTGAACGACCACTCTCCGTAAGATGCTCGTCGTGGTTCGCTACAGCGAACCGCGGTATTTGGGGAAGCGATGGGGAGACGCAATGGACGCCGCACAGCAGGAAGCGACCGCAAGAGCCCGGGAGCTGCAGCGGAACTGGTACGGAGAGCCGTTGGGGGCGCTCTTCCGTAGGCTCATCGAGGACCTGGGTCTCAACCAGGCCCGGCTCGCGGGGGTTCTGGGCCTGTCCGCACCGATGCTGTCGCAGCTGATGAGCGGTCAGCGTGCCAAGATCGGCAACCCGGCAGTGGTTCAGCGGGTGCAGTTGCTGCAGGACCTGGCGGGTCAGGTCGCGGACGGCAGCGTGAGCGCCGCCGAGGCGACCGAGCGCATGGATGAGATCAAGAAGTCACAGGGGGGATCGGTGCTCAGCAACACCACGCAGTCGACGACGAGTTCGGGGGCGCCCACGGTCAAGCGGGTCGTCCGCGAGATCCAGTCGCTGCTTCGCTCGGTGGCAGCCGCGGGCGACATCATCGAGGCGGCGGACACCCTCGCCCCGACCCACCCTGAGCTGGCAGAGTTCCTCCGGGTGTACGGCGCGGGCCGCACCTCGGACGCGGTGGCGCACTACCAGTCCCACCAGAACTGAGCGCAAGGCCCGGTCCCCGAAAGGGGGTTCGGCGACCGGGCCGAGGCCGAAAACGGGGAAAGGGGTCTGTAGGCCCCTCGTGAGCCGCGGCGTCGTGGACGTAGGCTCCGCGCAGGAACCGGAAGCAGGAACCGGAAGCAGGAACCGGAAGCAGGAACCGGAAGCAGGAACAGACAGAGCGGCAGGGGGACAGAAGCGGGTACCAGCTCCGGGGGAAGCCGGGCATGTGCGAGCCGGCTCCGCGGAGGGCGGCGCGAGCGCCGTGCCCTCCGCCGACGGGCAGCCAAGAGGGGAGCCGAAGGGGGAACGACGCACAGCCATGGGTGAGGTCTTCGCCGGCCGGTACGAACTGGTCGACCCGATCGGGCGCGGGGGAGTCGGCGCGGTCTGGCGCACCTGGGACCACCGCCGCCGCCGCTATGTGGCCGCCAAGGTCCTGCAACAGCGTGACGCGCACGCTCTGCTGCGCTTCGTCCGCGAGCAGGCCGTACGGATCGACCACCCGCATGTGCTCGCCCCCGCCAGCTGGGCCGCCGACGACGACAAGGTCCTGTTCACCATGGACCTGGTGGCCGGAGGCTCACTGGTCAACCTCGTCAACGACTACGGTCCCCTTCCACCCGCCTACGTCTGCGGTCTGCTCGATCAACTCCTGTCCGGCCTCGCCGCCGTGCACGCCGAGGGCGTCATCCACCGCGACATCAAGCCTGCCAACGTGCTCCTGGAAGCCACGGGCACGGCCCGCCCCCGCCTGCGCCTGTCCGACTTCGGCATCGCCATGCGCTTGGGCGAGCCCCGTCTGACCGAGACCAACTACGTGGTGGGAACGCCGGGTTACTTCGCTCCCGAGCAGATGCTGGGCGCGGATCCGGATTTCCCGGCCGATCTCTTCGCAGTGGGCCTCGTCGCCCTGTACCTGCTGGAGGGCGCGAAGCCCGACGCCAAGGCCCTCATCGAGCACTTCGCTGCCCATGGCACTCCGAAGGCACCGCGAGGCATCCCCGAGCCGCTGTGGCAGGTCATCGCCACGCTGCTCCAGCCGGACCCCAACTCCCGCTTCCGCACCGCCACAGGCGCCCGCAAAGCCCTGGCCGCAGCCATCGAGCTGCTGCCGGAGCCGGGACCCGACGACGAGTTGGTGGAGGTCTTCGACCAACTCGGTCCGCTACCCACAGGCTTCGCTCCCGAAGGTCCCCTGCACAAAGCCTCGGGACTGGACAAAACAGGCACAAGCACCGGCGCTGACACCAGCGGCACGTCCTCCCCCACTCCCGGCCCGGGAACCTACGCCCCTCCCAACTCACCTCATCTGTACGCCCCTTCATCGCCGCTCGCTTCCGCCGCCGCCTCGGCGCCCGCCCTCTCACCCAGCACGGACGCGACCCCACCACCGCCTCACCATCCACCGGCGTACAGCCCGCCGCCCATGGACCCGCCGTCCCAGCCCGGGAGGGCCCCCGCGCCACTGGCACCGCCCCCAAGCGCCGCCCCTCAGCCCCCATACACGGGCACAGGCTCCGTAGCTCCGCCGCCGATGCCCACAACCGCCCCGCCCCAGACCGACTCCATCAGCTCCGGCAATGGCTCCGGGTTCGGTGCCGGTGCCGGTGCTGGTGTCACAGACAACGACCCGAGCACTGGTTCAGGCGCCGGCACGGGAACAGGAACCGGTCACTGGTCTCAGGACTCCGCCCCCACGTCGTCGGCGTCTTCGGCGTCGTCGACCCACGCCGGTCACATATCGCCCGAGTCGCCCCCCTCCGCCGTACCGCCCCGGCCCGAAGACGCCCCCGCACCGCCGCGCCACTCCACGATGTCGGACACCGGCAGCTTTCATCTGCCCCCGCCCCAGGTACTCACCGCCCACGCAGCATCGCGACGGGCCGAGCAGCACACCCCCGGCCTGGAGCACCCACAGCAGCAACCCGAGCAGCAGGCCAGTCCCCTTGCCGGGACACCCGTCCGAACAGCCCCAGCGCAACACTCCGAACCCGCGCATGTGCCCTCCCCCCAGCCGCACCCGCCGTTGGGCCTCTCTCAGGCCCCAGCCCCGGCGGTGCAGCAGCACGCGTACGCCTCTACTGGTTCATACACCGCTCGGCCCCCGCAGGTTCCACGTCGATCGAGGGCCCTTCGCCGGCGCCGTTCGGGCCCGCCCGCCAAAGTGGTCGTCCCGATCCTGCTGCTTGCCCTGGCCTGTTTCGCGGTGGGGTTCTGGGCTCTGGGCCAGCTCTGATCCCCGCACCCCGCACCCCGCACCTCACACCCCGAACCTGCGGACCCTGTCGCCCCCGCGGCCCAACGGTCCTCGAGGTCCCGGCAGACCCTGCGGTCCGTGGCCTCCTCACACAGCCGCCATGCCCCCGGCAGCCTCAGCCGACCGTGGGCACACAGCCGACGCTCTCGCACCGGGTTGCCCCCCCACCCCACCAAAGGGCGGCCCCTAAACAACACTCCCAGGCCCCAGAAAAAGGAAAAAAAATCTATACG
>NZ_JARGEE010000159.1:0-19049 GCF_033794485.1 Streptomyces sp. MB09-02B | reverse complement strand
CCTCGACAGCTGCATCGGCCAACGGAACTACCCGAGCATGCCCGTTGGCCATGCTGCCGCACCGCGAAACTCCAAGATCCCCGACAGAGTCAAGCTGAGGTAGCGGCGGACGTCCTCGTAGACGTCGGGGCCGGTGGGCAGGCCGTGGCCGGCGAGGACCGTGTCGTAGCCGGATTCGGCGGCCAGTGTGTCGAGGGCCTGCTGCCAGCCGGTGATGTCGTTGTTGCCGAGGTAGAGGTGGACGTCGTGGTGGACGAGGCCCTGGGCGACGAGGACGCCCTGTTCGGGCAGCTTGATGAGCAGTTCGTCGTCGGCCTCGCCGCCGGAGAAGGTCCAGAGCTTCGTCCGGCCGGGCACGGCCAACGGCACGCACCTCCTGTTCACCCCGGCCTTCCGGCCCCCACAGCAGCAGCGCCGACCGGCTGGTCAACGAGTGGTACGGGCCCGCTTGCCGGCAACTGGGCACCAGTCCCGCGTACGCGGTGCTGAACACCCTGCTGTGCCAGATTCGGGGCGAGTACAGCCGTCCCGAGCAGACCGTGTCCGCGGAGATCCTCCAACTCCTGCTCGCCACCGTGCTGTTGCAGATCGACCGGCTGCCCCACCCCGAGGGCGGCGGCGACCCGCAGGCGGGCGGAGAGGTCTACACCCGCTTCCGCGCCGAGCTGGCACGCTCCTACGCCGCGACCCGCCGCGCCGCCGACTACGCCCACCGCCCGGAATGACGCCCGGCGCCTTCCGGCAGACCCATCAAGGGCATCAGGGCTGAGTCAACAGACCCGCCGAGGGCAGGCCTGTGCGAGGACGTGGTGGGCGCGCTCTCCACGGGATGCGTGCGAACGGTCGAAGGGTCGCCGACATCGCCGCTGCGCACAGCCTCTCCCCGAGGAGACGGCAGTCATCAGGTGCTCAAGGGGGCGGTTCCAAGAGTGCGACCGAGGTGCGTCGGGGAGGCGCTAGGAGCGGATGTGTGTGCGGGCCTGCTCGATCCAGCCCGACACGGCCTTCGCGCCGCAGCTCTCGGCGACCGACTGTGCCTCGTCGAGGCGGTGGGACGCCGCCGCCGGGTCGCCGGTCTCGGCCGCGAGGTAGGCCAGGGCCACCAGGCCGGCCGCTTCGCCGGGCCTGAAACCGATCTCCCGGCGCAGGGTCACCGATTCGGTCAACCGCTCGCGGGCCTGGTCGAAGCGGCCCGCATCCCTGTCGGCGAAGCCGAGATGCCGAGTCGCGTAGGACATCGTCATCCGGTCGTCGACGGATTTCGCCAGCGCGTACGACCGCTCGAAGTACGGCCTGCCGGTGACGCCGTCGCCCTTGACCACCTGGTGCCAGCAGCCGATCCAGAACAACGCGTCCGCCTCACCCGACACGTCCCCCAGACGCTCGTACAGCTCGGCCGCGCGCTCGAACAGCACCAGTTCCTGGGCGTTCTCCTCGCGGTCGTTGAGAAACCGGACGTGCAGCACCTTGCCCCGTGCCATGGCCAGTGGCGCCTCGACCGCGTCCAGCGCGTCGTCCGACCGGTCGAGCGCGGACGCGTCCCCCCGGAACATCGCCGCTTCGAACAGCTCTCCCGCACGTTCGATCCAGTCCTGCCCGCGCATACCCGTGCCCCTTTCCCGTCGGACGCTTGTCGACACAGCGCCGAGGTTATCCCCGGACTCGCGGACGGGGCACGGGAGTTGTCGCGGTACCGCGGCGGGGCCGGCCGGCCCCGCCGCCGTCGTCGAAAGGTCGGTCACCCACCTGCGACCACGACCTCAGTGGCACCTCGCGGGGCCGGGCCCGGGTGAGCAACCGGACCCGGGCCCGGCCCCGCGAGGGCGGGGTCATACGCGGTCGGCCGCGATCAGGATGTACTGGAAGGAGCCGTCGCGGTAGGACTCGATGAATGCCTCCTCGATCCCGGTGACCAGTGAGGACGTGGCCCGCAGCTCCCAGTACGGCAGCGTCTCCTGCGTGAGGTCGACGATGGTGTGCGGCACCAGGCGGTTGTCGGCCATGGCGCGCAGGTACTCGCGGCGGGAGTGGATGTTGCACTCGAAGTGGGCGTTGATCTGGGAGACCCACTTCGACGGCTGGCCGTAACGGGGGTTCCAGCAACCGGTGATGGTCACGTACCGGCCGCCCACCTTCAGGAAGCGCGAGTGCTCCGCGAACAGGTCGTGGAGGTCGACGTACATGGTCGACTCGTTGTTCCACGAGGCCGCGACGCTGCCCTTGTCGAAGGGCGTGTCGAGCATGTTGCACACGCGGGAGCGCACGTGGTCCTCGACGCGCAGTTCGCGCGCACGCTTGTTGCCGAACTCGGCCTGCGTGGCGGACAGGGTGACGCCCTCCACCTTGGAGCCGAAGCGCTGGTGGGCCATGACCATGGAGCCGCCGCGCCCGCAACCGGCGTCGACGAGGGTGTCGTCGGGGCCGACGGCGCCGAGGTGGTCCAGCAGGAACTCCGCCTGGGCCGACTCCAGCCGGTGCAGCTCCGCGATGAGCTTCTTCTCGTACTCGCTGTCGGCCGGGTCGCCGAGCGCGGAGTGGTCCACGGCGCCGATGCCGTAGTGGTGGTGGTAGAGGCCGTCCACGTCGCCGAGGCGGAGGTTGACGGGCCGTGCCTCGTTGTTCCAGTAGCGGGCGATGTCCTGCTGGTACGGCGAGGCCGGGGCCGGGATCTTCGCGGTGGCGGTGGCGGTCGTGGGGGCGGTCGTTTCAGTGGTCATCGAGTATCCGTTCTTCACCAGAAATCGGGCAGGCTGTAGCGGTAGGTATTGGTGCGGTGCCAGTCGTGGTTGCCGTCGACCCAGGCGGCCACGCCCCTGAGGAAGCGCAACATGGTCGGTACGGGGCAGGCCTGTGCGAGGTCGGCCGCGGCCGCCTCGAAAGCGTGCTGCAGTTCGTTGTGGACCTCGACGGCCTTCAGATAGGCGTCGCGCTCGGAGAGCTGCTCGCGTTCCGCGAGCACCACCGGCAGGTTCAGGTGGTGGCCCGGGCTGTCGAGCTCCTTGGTGTACGAGTAGAGGTCGTTGACGATGGTCGTCGCGTTGCCGGCCAGGGCGATGACCCGTTGGGTGTCCGGCCGGGCGTGCAGGTCCGCGGGCAGTTCGTAGCCGCCGACGGTGTCGGTGATCGTGGGACAGGGGCGGAAGTTGTTGAACTGGCGCATCGCCAGGTACTCCCACACCTCCGGGACATGACCGGTCTCCGCCCAGGCGGCCTCGGCGAGATACCCCATGTGCAGCCGGGCCATGTCGTGCCGGTAGCGGTCGGCCTGGGAGGGCGTGGCCGCGCGGACGAAGTAGTCCATCGCGCTGTGGTACGCCCGACGCGGGGAGTCCGAGGCGAGGGACTCCTGCCACGCCGGCGCGTACTCCCCGGTGGTGTGGAAGTGGTCGAGCGCGGTGTGCGCGAGGAGCAGGCGCCCGCCGAGACCGACGGGCGACCCGCCGTGGTCCTCGCAGTAGCAGTCGTCCACCGCGTTCTCCGCGACCATCAGCCGCGTGGCGAGCATCAGATGGTCGACCGTCGGGGCGTCGGGATGGCAGCCGACCATGTAACGGCCGACGGAGAAGCCGTCGAACTGTCCCTCCCACTCCTCGGGGTAGAGCTGGACCTCGTCCTCGGCCCAGCGCTTGATGCGGTGGCTCACCTCCTCGACGCGCACGGGGTCGGGCTCCGGGACGGCGTGGTGGTAGAGGCCGGGCACCGCTCGCCCCTCGGCCGACGGAGCGGGTGCCGAGGACACCGGAGCCGGGAGCGGGGGGTGGTACCGGCCTGCCACGGCGAGCGAGGCCGTGCCCGGTCCGGTCGGTCCGCGCAGGATGGCCCGGAGGGCGGAGTCCGCGGCTGCCGTCGCGTCGGGTGCGTCCGCTACGGCGGGTCCGGGTACGGGGGAGTGTCCGGGTGCGGGCGCGGGCGCCCGTGTCGGTGCCGACGCCGAGGGCGGCGACTGTGGCTGTGACTGCGGCTGTGGCGTCGGCGGGCCGGGAATCGTGACCGGTGGATGCAGTGAGGCCAGAAAGCCGGAGGGGATCGGCGTGACCGGAGGGTCCGCGACCACCGGTGCGGGGGCGTCCGGCACCGCTGTGGGCGGTGTCGGCCGCTGCTCAGGGGGTGATGATCCGAGGGGCCCGGAGTCGGGCATCGACGGCTCCTTGCTGGCGGTGGGGTGGGTGCTCCGTCTGGCGTACGGGCATACGTACGGGCGTGGTCGCGGGGCATGCGGACGGCCGACGTGCGGACGGGTCGGCGTGCGGACGGGTCGGCGTGCGGACGGGTCGGCGTGCGGACGGGCCGGCGTGCAGGTGGGCGGGCGGGCGTACGGACCTGGGACGTGTGGGTCCGGAAGCGCGGATCTGCGCGGATCGAGGAACCGGCGCAGCGCCTCAGCGCGACCCGGCCGCGATCTGCACGTTCTCCATCACGCCGAGGGCGTCGGGCAGGAGCACCGCGGCGGAGTGGTAGGTGCTGACGAGGTAGGAGACGATCGCCTGTTCGTTGATGCCCATGAACCGCACGGAGAGGCCCTCTTCGTACTCGTCCGGCAGTCCCGTCTGCCGCAGGCCGATGACGCCCTGGTTCTTCTCGCCGGTGCGCATCGCGATGATGGAGCTGGTCTGTTCCTTGCTGATCGGGATCTTGTTGCAGGGCAGGATGGGCACTCCGCGCCAGGCGGGGACCAACTGCCCCCCGAGGTCGACGTGGTCGGGGACGAGTCCGCAGGCGTTGAAGCCGCGTCCGATGGCGGCGATCGTCCTCGGGTGGGCGAGGAACATCCTGGTGCCGCGCCGGCGGCAGAGCAGGTCGTCCATGTCGTCCGGGGTCGGGAGGCCGGAGCGGGGTGGGATGCGCTGCTTGAAGTCGGCGTTGTGGAGCAGCCCGAACTCGCGGTTGTTGATCAGCTCGTGCTCCTGACGCTCCCTCAAGGCCTCGACGGTGAGCCTGAGTTGCTCCTCGCTCTGGTTCATGGGGCCGTTGTAGAGGTCGGCGACCCGGGTGTGGATCCTTAGCACGGTCTGCGCGACGGAGAGTTCGTACTCGCGCGGCCGCAGTTCGTAGTCGACGAAGGTGCCCGGCAGGTCGGGCTCGCCGACATGGCCGGCCGACACGGCGATCTCGGCCTCACCGTGCTTGTTCTGCGGCTGCCGCGCGCGGGACACGAACGTGTCGACGTGGGCTCGAAGACGGGGCGCGGACTCCAGGACCGCGGCGAAGTCGGCACGGGAGAGGGTGAGGAGGGTGCCGGCGGTCTCGGCGGTGACCGTGCAGTCGTGACGGGCGTCGGGGTCCGACAACGCCTCCTCGCCGAAGTGGTCGCCGTCCGCGAGCACCGCGACGGCCACCTCCCCGCCGTACTTGGCCTCGGCGGTCCGGCTGACCCGGCCGTGGGCGATCAGGTGGACGCGGTCCGCGGGGCCGCCGCGCTCGACGAGGACGTCGCCCACCGCGAAGTCGCGCTGCGCGCAGCGGCCGGCGAGGGCGGTGAGGACGTCCGTGTCCTCGAATCCGCGCAGGAGACCCAGCTCACCGAGCTCCCGGGGGATCACCCGGACCGTGGCGCCCTCCTGGACGAACTCGACGCGCCCGTCGCCGAGGGTGTGGCGCAGCCGTCGGTTGACCCGGTAGGCCCCGCCTCCGGCCTCGACCCAGGGCAGCATCCGCAGCAGCCAGCGGGAGGTGATCTCCTGCATCTGCGGGGCGGACTTGGTGGTGGTGGCGAGGTTGCGGGCGGCGGCGGTGCTCAGGGACTGCTGCGGCGCGCCGGGTGTGGTCCGGGCGTCCGGGACGCTGTCGACGGACATCGGGGGCTTTCTCCTTGCGCGACGGGTCGTCCGGCGCACACGGGTGCGCCGACCGGGAGACAGGGAGGGGTGGGCAACGGGCGAGAAGGATCACGGGAATCCGTCCACCTGCAAAAACCTAGCCTCCGGACCGGCCGGAACCACCAGGCGGACGAGGTGCTTACCTCGAAGCGGTGACAATCAGTGCGATGCGGTTTATCAGTCCGTGATGGGTCATCGCGCCCTCCCCTCCCGGCTGCCGCAAGTGATCTGCGACATATGATCCGGTCGCACCTTATGGGTAGCTTGAGGTGCTTGCCCCTTTCATGGTGGTGCGTCGTAGAGCGCGCCGCCCGCCGATCCCCGGTCCGGGAGACCCATGCGCCCTCGAATAGCCTCCGTGCCGCCCCTCGCCCTGGTGGGTGGTGCGCTGACCGTCGGTGTCGGCGGTCTCTATCTGGCCGGCCTGCTCGTCACCGGTGGTGAGATCGAGTCGGGCACGACGGTGCGCGGGGTGGACATCGGCGGCCTCAGCCGCAGCGAGGCCGTCCGCAAGCTGGACGACCACCTGGCGGCGGCCGGCTCGCGGGAGCTTGCCGTGCGGGTCGGTGACCGCGGCGGGAGCGTCGACCCCCGGCAGGCCGGCCTCGCCTTCGACGTCGAGCGGACCGTCGACCGGGCGGCGCGCACGGCCTCCGATCCGCTCGGCGTGATCGGCGGCTTCTTCCGGTCGGGCGGTGACATCGAGCCGGTCGTGCGCCTGGAGGAGGGAAAGGCCCGCGCCACCCTCGGGAAGCTGGCGCGGAACCTCGACCAGCGGGTCGACGACGGGGCCGTGACCTTCGAGGACGGGCGGGTCGAGCAGGTCGCCCCGCACCGGGGCTACGCACTGGACGTGGACGCCGCCGTCGGCACCCTGCGGACCTCCTTCCTGCACGGCACGTCGGGCACGGTCACGGCGCTGCCCGCACGGGTGACCGAGCCGAAGGTGGAGGCGGCGGAGGTGCGGCGGGCGGTGCGCGAGTTCGCGCGGCCGGCCATGTCGGCACCCGTCACCCTCACCGCGGGCGGCAGCCGGTTCACGATCAGCTCGGCCGTCGTGGGCGAGCACCTGACGATGCGGCCGGACGGCTCCGGCAGGCTCGTCCCCGAGCTGGACGGGAAGGGTCTGCGCTCGGCCCCCGAGGTGGCCGGCCCCCTGGCCGACGTCACCGCCACCGCCCGGGATGCCGGACTGCGGCTGGACGGCGACCGGGTCGTGGTGGCCGACGACGCCCGGACCGGCGCAGAGGTCACCGACCAGGCGCTGAGCGGCGCCGTGCTGCCCCTGCTCACCGAAACGGGCGCGGCGGCTCGTAGCGGGGAGGTGGCCGTACGACGGATCCAGCCCGAGGTGACCCGGGAGAACGCGGCGCGCCTGGGGCTGACGGAGAAGATGTCGTCCTTCACCGTCAACTTCGAGCCGGCCGCGTACCGCACGAAGAACATCGGGCGGGCCGCCCAGCTCATCAACGGCTCCCTCGTCATGCCCGACAAGACCTGGAGCTTCAACCGCACCGTGGGGCAACGCACCGAGGCCAACGGCTTCGTCGAGGGCGTCATGATCCTCGACGACCAGTTCACCAAGGCGGCCGGCGGCGGTGTCTCGGCCGTGGCCACCACCGTGTACAACGCGATGTACTTCGCCGGGGTGAAGCCGGTGGAGCACGGCGCCCACTCGTTCTACATCGAGCGCTACCCGGAGGGTCGTGAGGCGACGGTCGCCTGGGGCAGCCTCGATCTCCGGTTCACCAACGACTCCGGCCACGCCCTCTACATCCAGGCCGAGGCCACCGACACCTCGGTGACCGTCACCTTCCTCGGCACCCGGAAGTACGACGACATCAAGTCGGTGAAGGGACCCCGGACCGGGGTGAAGCCGCCGGAGAAGAAGGTGAGCACCGACGAGAAGTGCGTGCCGCAGACGCCGCTCGAAGGCTTCGACGTCACCGTCGAACGGGTCTTCTACGACGACGGCAAGGCGGTGAAGCGGGAGCCGTTCCGCACCCACTACACCCCGCGCGACGAGATCACCTGCAAAGCCCCCGAGAAAGCCGAGGGCGACCGGCCCGACGCCGAATAGGGGGCGCCGGCCCGACGACGCGAGTTCGCGACGCGAGTTCGCGACGCGGGGTGGTGACGCGGGTTCCGGACACGGCTTCGACGCGGGTTCGCGCAGAAGGTCCGCACGCCCGCACGCCCGCACGCTTGCACCCAGCGCACCCAGCGCACCCAGCGCACCCAGCGCACACCCGCACCCCCGCACACCCGCGCGGGCGTGCGCTCCCCTGCCCAGGGAGGTATGACTGACAGGGAGCCCGGCGGAAGGGGTGAGCGGCCCCTGTGCTGCCGCCGGAAGGAGCCCCGGTATGCCTGAGGAAGAGACCCGGAGCGGGAGCGGTGCGCAGGACCGCATCACCGCCGCGCCGGGTGGGCTGCTGGATGTGCTGCGGGTGGCGGCCCTCGTCCTGGGCAGTGACGGCCGGATCGTGCTGTGGAGCCCCGAAGCCGAGTCCCTGCTCGGGTTCAGCGCCGAGGAAGCGCTGGGACGGGACGCGGGCGCACTGCTGGTGGACCCCGATCACCGGTCACTGGCGCACGGCCTCTTCGACCGCGTGCGTACGGGCGCGCGCTGGGCCGGCGTCTTCCCGGTGCGGCACAAGGACGGCTCCACCCGGCGGGTGGAGTTCCGCACCATGCAGCTGCGCGACGCCCGGGGAGACATCCACGCCCTCGGGCTGGGCACCGACGCCGACACCGTGCGTGACGTGGAGCGGGACCTGGCCCTCTCCCACATCCTGGTCAGGCAGTCACCGGTCGGCATCGCGGTCTTCGACACCGATCTGCGGTGGGTGCGGGTCAACCCGTCACTGGAACGCATGAACGGCGTCCCCGAGGAGGCCGTGCTGGGCCGCCGGGTCGGCGAGGTGCTGCCCGCCCTCGACGTCGAGGCCATCGAGTCACGGATGCGGCGGGTCCTGCGGACCGGCGAGCCGCTGCTGGACCAGCAGACGGTCGGCCGGACGGCCGCCGACGGCGAGGAGCACGCCTACTCGGAGTCGTACCACCGGATCCAGGACGCCAACGGGCGGGTCCTGGGCCTGGCGATGGCGATCATCGACATCTCCGAGCGGCAGCGGGCGACGAGCGAGGTCGCGAAGGCCCGAGAACGCCTGGCGGTGATCGCCGACGCCGGCGTCCGCATCGGCACCACGCTCGACCTGCGCCGGACGGCACAGGAACTCGCCGACGTGGCCGTCCCCGAACTCGCCGACATCGCAGCCGTCGACGTACTGGACGCGGTGGTCAACCCCGGCGGCACGGCCGCGCCCCGTACGGACGGCTCCCTCGACTTCTGGGCGCTCGCCCTCAAGGCGAACCGTCCCACCGACGCGGTCGAGGACCCGGACCCGGCCGGAGAGCCCGCCCAGTACGGCTCGTCCCGGCTGGTCACCCAGTGTGTACGCGAAGCCCGGCCGATCCTGCTGGAGCACGTGGACGACGCGGCGATCCGGCGTGTCGCCCGGAACGAGGCCGCCGCGGAGGCGCTGCGGCGCGCCGGTGTCCACTCCTGCCTGGTGGTCCCGCTGATGGCGCGAGGCGAGGTCCTGGGCACGCTCAGCCTGTATCGCACGGCCGACCCCCGGCCCTTCGACGACCAGGACCTCACCCTCGCCACCGAACTGTCCGCGCGCGCCGCCATCTGTATCGACAACGCCCGCCTGTACGGACGTGAGCGCGACATCGCGCTCACCCTGCAGCGCAGTCTGCTGTCCCAGGAGCCACCGCAGCACGGCGGCATCGAGATCGCCTCCCGTTATGTGCCCGCCGTCAGTGAGGTGGGCGGGGACTGGTTCGACGTGCTGCCGCTCAAGGACGGCAAGGTCGGCCTGGTCGTGGGCGACGTGATGGGCAAGGGCGTGCACGCCGCGGCGATCATGGGCCAGCTCCGCACGGCCACCCGCGCCCTCGCCCGGCTCGACCTGCCGCCGGCCGAACTGCTGCACCACCTCGACGACCTCGCCGCCTCCCTCGGCGACTCCGACACCCTGGCCACCTGCCTCTACGTCGTCTGCGACCCCCGGCACGGCCGGTGCGAACTGTCCCGCGCGGGCCACCTGCCGCCGGTGCTGGTCGACCCGGAGGGAAGAGCCGAACTCCTCGACGTCGCGGGCGGGGTGCCGCTCGGGGTGGGCGGCGTGCCGTTCACCGTCGAGGAGCGGGAACTCGTCGAGGGCGCGCTCCTCGTCCTGTTCACGGACGGACTGGTGGAGAGCCGCGCGACGCCGGTCGGGGCGGGACTGCAGCGCCTGCTCGGTCTGCTGGACGACGCCGGGCTCCCCCTGGAGGAGACGTGCGACATGCTCCTCGGCGCCCTGGACCACGAGCGGAACGACGACGTGGCGCTGCTCGTCGCCCGACGCGGCGGCCGGTGCCCACCGATCGCCTGAGACCTTCGCCCGAGACGGTCGCCTGCGTTGGTCGCCTGAGCCGGTCGCTTGCGTTGGTCGCCTGAGCCGGTCGCTTGAGCCGGTCGTCTGAGACACCACGACGGTGACCGCGCTCGCGCGGCCGACGGCCCCGGCCAAAGGCGCGCAGGTCACCGCCCAGTAGAGTGCGCCTCTGTCGTCCCCGAGAGCCGCCCCCGAACCGCCGAGGTACCCCGCAGTGACCCCCGCACGACCAGGACCGCCGTACGCCGTCACCGTCGTCGGGCTCGGCGCCGACGGCTGGCGAGGCCTCCCGGACGCCTCCCGGACGGCCCTGCGCGACGCCGAGGTCCTGATCGGGGGCCCGCGCCAGCTCGACCTGCTGCCCCCGGAATGCGCGGGCGAGCGGATCGCCTGGCCCTCGCCCCTGCGGCCCGCCGTCCCCGCCCTGCTCGCCACGCACACCGGTCGCCGCATCGCCGTCCTGGCGAGCGGGGACCCCATGTTCCACGGCATCGGCCGCGCCCTCGCCGAGGAGGCCGGCGACCGGTTGCACGTCCTGCCGCACCCCTCCTCCGTCTCGTACGCGGCGGCCCGCCTCGGCTGGCCGCTGGAGGACGTCGAGGTCGTCACGCTCGTCGGACGGCCCACGGCCAGGCTCGCCGCCGCCCTGCACGACGGACGCCGGCTGCTGGTGCTGAGCGCGGACGCCGGCACGCCCGCCGAGGTCGCCGCCCTGCTGCGGGACCGCGGCTTCGGCCCGAGCCGGATACGCGTCCTGGAACAGCTCGGCGGGGAGAAGGAACGGACGGGCGAGGTGATCACCGCCGACGACCGGGCGGCACACGCGCACCCGCCCGGCGACCCCCTCAACATCGTCGCCGTCGACTGCCGGCGGGCCCCGGACGCCCTCCGGCTCGGCGCCGTTCCCGGCCTGCCGGACGAGGCGTACGAGCACGACGGACAGCTCACCAAACGGTATGTGCGCGCCGCCACCCTGGCCGCGCTCGCCCCGGCCCCCGGTGAACTGCTCTGGGACGTCGGCGGCGGATCCGGCTCGATCGCGATCGAGTGGATGCGCACGCATGTCTCCTGCGGGGCGATCACCGTCGAACGCGACCCCGTACGGGCCGACCGCATCACCCGCAACGCCGACCGGCTCGGCGTACCCGGACTGCGGGTCGTCACCGGTGCCGCACCCGCCGCGTTGGCCGAACTGCCGCGTCCGGACGCCGTGTTCATCGGCGGCGGGCTCACCGCGCCCGGCCTCCTCGACGCGTGCTGGGCCGCGCTGCCCGCGGGGGGACGGCTGGTCGCCAACACCGTGACCCTGGAGTCCGAGGCGCTGCTCGCCGACGCCCACCGCCGCCACGGCGGGGAGCTGGTGCGGCTCGCGGTGGCACAGGCCGTGCCCGTGGGCGGCTTCACCGGGTGGCGGCAGGCCATGCCGGTGACCCAGTGGGCGGCACGCAAACCCTTCGCCGCCTTCGATTCCCTCGCGCCTCTTGACCCCCGCGCCCCCCTTGACCCTCGCGACAATGTCGACACCGCTTCGGAGGCAGACAGATGACCGTGTACTTCATCGGCGCCGGCCCCGGTGCCGCCGACCTGATCACGGTCCGTGGCGCCCGCCGGCTCGCCGCCTGCCAGGTCTGCCTGTACGCCGGCAGCCTCGTCCCCCGCGAACTGCTGGCCGAATGCCCGCCGGACGCACGGCTCGTGGACACCGCCCAGCTCGACCTGGACCAGATCACCGCCGAACTGGTCCGTGCGCACGAGGAGGGCCACGACGTGGCCCGGCTGCACTCCGGGGACCCCTCCGTGTTCAGCGCGGTCGCCGAGCAGATGCGGCGGCTGGACGCGGCCGGGGTGCCGTACGAGGTGGTGCCGGGTGTGCCCGCCTTCGCCGCGGCGGCGGCCTCCCTGAAGCGCGAGCTGACCGTGCCGACGGTCGGCCAGACCGTCATTCTCACGCGGATCGCGCAGCGCGCCACGGCCATGCCGGAGGGGGAGGATCTCGCCACGCTCGGGCGCAGCGGGGCGCTGATCGTGCTGCACCTGGCCGCGCGGTACGTGGACCGTGTCGTCGAGGAACTGCTCCCGCACTACGGCGCGGACTGTCCCGCGGCGGTCGTCGCGTATGCCTCGCGGCCGGAAGAGGTGATCATCCGGGGCACGTTGGACGAGATCGCCGGGCGGGTGAAGGAGGAGGGTGTGCTGCGCACGGCTGTGATCATGGCCGGGCGGACGCTGGGGGCTTCGCAGTTCCGGGACAGCCACCTGTACTCGCCGGGGCGGGACCGGCACGGGTGCTGAGGGTGGGGTGCGTTGTCGGCTGCGGGCCCGGTGGGGCGTCTCGCGCAGTTCCCCGCGCCCCCGAAAGATCAGGCCCTGCGGGGCCTGAAAAGCCTGGGGCGTAGCCCCGGCTTTTCAGGGGCGCGGGGAACTGCGCGAC
Source organism: Streptomyces sp. MB09-02B (assembly GCF_033794485.1). Lineage (NCBI taxonomy): Bacteria > Bacillati > Actinomycetota > Actinomycetes > Kitasatosporales > Streptomycetaceae > Streptomyces > Streptomyces sp. MB09-02B. Next base: position 6,351 of record NZ_JARGEE010000159.1, on the reverse strand, counting down.
CAGCCCCCACCCACCCGCACCCGACAACGCATCCCATCCGCCTCAGGATCAGCGCACCCCGCTACGGCCCACCACAACCCCCGCGCGGTCGACGCAGATGACGTCGACCGCGACCGGCGCGCCCCGCAGCACGGACAGCGCCTCGTCGCGCGCGGCCGTCGCGACCAGGTCGCCCAGCGGTACCCCGGCCGCCGCGCACAACTGCAGCGCGGCGAGCCCGGTGTTGGCCCGGGCCACCTCTCCGGCCAGCGCCTCGTCCGCACCGCCGCGCCGGGCGAGCTCCGCGAGGAACCCCTTGTCGACCTGGGAGCGGGCGGAGTGCAGGTCGAGATGGCCGGCGGCGAGCTTGGAGAGCTTGGCGAAGCCGCCGCAGATGGTCAGCCGCTCCACCGGGTGGCGGCGCACGTACTTCAGCACCGCCCCCGCGAAGTCGCCCATGTCCAGCAGCGCGTCCTCCGGCAGCGCGTACTCGGCGACGACCGTCCGTTCCGACGTGGACCCCGTGCACCCGGCGACATGCGTGCGCCCGGCCGCCCGCGCCACGTCCACGCCCCGCCGGATGGAGTCGATCCACGCCGAGCACGAGTACGGCACGACGATCCCGGTGGTGCCGAGGATGGACAGACCGCCGAGGATGCCGAGACGGGGGTTCCAAGTGGAGCGGGCGATCTCCTCGCCGTTGTCCACGGAGACGGTGATCTCGACGTCGCCGGTGCCGCCGTGTCGGGCGGCGACCTCGGCGACGTGGTCCCGCATCATCTGGCGGGGGACCGGGTTCACGGCCGGTTCCCCGACGGGCAGGGGCAGGCCCGGACGGGTGATCGTGCCGACCCCGGGGCCTGCCCGGAAGACCACGCCCGACCCGGCGGGCAGCAGCCGTACCGTGGCCCGGACCAGCGCGCCGTGCGTGACGTCCGGGTCGTCGCCCGCGTCCTTCACGATCCCCGCCATCGCGCTGTCGCCGGTCAGCTCCTCGGCCGCGAGCGCGAACGCCGGGGTCTGACCCTTCGGCAGGGTGATCGTCACCGGGTCCGGGAACTCGCCCGTCAGCAGCGCGGTGTAAGCGGCCGTCGTGGCCGCCGTCGCGCACGCACCGGTCGTCCAGCCGTGCCGCAGACCGGTGTGCTTGAGTTGGGCCGCGCGACCGCCCTTCGCCGCACCGCCGCCCCCGTCGGCACCCTGCTTCTCGTCACCGCTCATGAACGGACCCGGACTCCCATGCACGTACTGATACTCGGCGGAACCACGGAGGCCCGCCGTCTGGCCGAACTGCTGCACGCCACCCCGGGCGTCCGCCTGACCAGCTCCCTCGCCGGACGGGTCGCCAGCCCCCGGCTGCCCCCGGGCGAGGTCCGCGTCGGCGGCTTCGGCGGGGCCGAGGGGCTGGCGGCCTGGCTGCGCGAGCACGGGGTGGACGCGTTCATCGACGCCACCCATCCTTTCGCCGGGACCATGAGTTTCCACGCGGCACGGGCGGCCGCCATGACCCATGTTCCCCTGCTCGCGCTGCGTCGGCCCGGCTGGGTGCCGACCGCCGGCGACGACTGGCACGACGTCGGCTCGCTGGCGGAAGCCGCGCGGCTGCTGCCGACGCTCGGACGGCGTGTGTTCCTCACCACCGGGCGCATGGGCCTGGCCGCGTTCGCCGCCCTGGAGGACCTGTGGTTCCTCGTACGGTCCGTCGACGCGCCCGAGGCCCCGTACCCGGCCCGGATGGAGGTGCTGCTCGACCGGGGGCCGTTCACCCTCGCCGGGGAGCGGGACCTGCTGAGCCGCCACCGCGTCGACGTCGTCGTCACGAAGGACAGTGGGGGAGCGGCCACCGCGCCCAAGCTGACCGCCGCGCGGGAGGCGGGACTGCCGGTGGTCGTGGTCCGCAGGCCGCCCGTGCCCGAGGACGTCCCCGTGGTGGCGGGCCCGGAGGCGGCGGCCCGGTGGGTGGCCGAGCGCCTCCACGCCCGCTGACGCCCGTCCGCCGCACGCGCTCCCGCCCCGCTCACGCCCGTCCGCCGCACGCCCTCGTCCCGCTCACACCTCCGGATATCGGCGGGGCGTCCACACGATCTGCTCGCCGTCCCCGCGCCGGACCGCCCGGGTCTGCGAGGAGCCGACCAGCAGGATGGTCCGCATGTCGACCTCGGCCGGGTCCAGCTCGGCCAGCCGCACGATCCGTACGCGCTCACCGGAGCCGCCCACGTCCCGCGCGACCACGACCGGCGTGTCCGGCGCCCGGTGTTCGAGGAGCAGCTCGCGCGCCTTGCCCACCTGCCAGGTCCGGCTGTGCGAACCGGGGTTGTAGAGGGCGAGCACCAGGTCCGCCGAGGCCGCCGCGCGCAGCCGCTCGGCGATCACCTCCCACGGCTTGAGCCGGTCGGACAGGGAGATCGTGGCGTAGTCGTGGCCGAGCGGGGCGCCCGCGCGGGCGGCGGCCGCGTTCGCGGCGGTCACCCCCGGCAGCACCCGCACCGGCACGTCCGCGTACTCCTCCTGCGAGGCGACCTCCAGCACGGCCGTCGCCATGGCGAAGACCCCCGGGTCGCCCCCGGAGACGACCGCGACCCGCCGCCCGCGCCGGGCCAGGTCGAGGGCGAACTCGGCGCGCTCCGACTCGACCCGGTTGTCCGAGCCGTGCCGCACCTGGCCCGCCCGGCGCGGCACCCGGTCCAGGTAGGTGGTGTAACCGACGAGGTCGTCGGCGGCGACGAGCGCGCCCCGCGTCTCGGGCGTCAGCCACAGCGGACCGGCGGGCCCGGTCCCCACCACCACGACCTCGCCCCGCTCCCGGGCCTCCGGCCGCTCGACGTCGACCTGGCTGGGCAGTACGGCCACCGAGAAGTACGGCACCGACTCCGGGTCCACGTCCGCCAGTTCGGCGAGCCGCTCCCCGGCCATGGTGGCCCGCTCGACATAGCGGGCCTCGCCGAGCCGCCCCGAACTCTCCAGCGCGCTGCGCACCTTGGTGAAGGTGCGTCCCAGCTTCATCACCACGGCCACGTCCGTCGCGGCGAGCCGTGCGGTCAGCTCCTCCTCCGGCAGGGTGCCCGGCAGGATCGTCAGCACCTCCTCGCCCTCGGCGAGCGGGGTGCCGAGCCGGGCCGCGGCGGCCGACACGGACGTGACACCGGGGATCACCTCGGTGTCGTAGCGGTCGACCAGCCGCTTGTGCATGTGCATGTAGGAGCCGTAGAACATCGGGTCGCCCTCGGCGAGGACCGCGACCGTGCGCCCGGCGTCGAGATGTGCCGCGAGCCGGGCCGACGCCTCCGCGTAGAAGTCCTCCATCGCACCCTTGTAGCCGCCGGGGTGGTCGGTGGTCTCCGTCGTCAGCGGATACATCAGCCGTTCCTCGATGTGGTCGGCGCGCAGATGCTTCGCCGCGATCGAGCGGGCGATGGAACGGCCGTGCCGGGCGCTGTGATACGCGATCACGTCCGCCTCGGAGATGACCTCGACGGCCCGGACGGTCATCAGGGACGGGTCACCGGGGCCGAGCCCCACCCCGTACAGCTTGCCGCTCACTCTTCCTCACTCGCGATCGCGTTGAGCGCGGCGGCGGCGATGGCGCTCCCGCCACGACGGCCGCGTACGACGAGGTGCTCCAGGCCCGACGGATGCTCCGCCAGCGCGTCCTTGGACTCGGCCGCGCCGACGAACCCGACCGGCACGCCGATGACGGCGGCGGGCCGGGGCGCGCCCTCGCCGATCATCTCCAGCAGCCGGAAGAGCGCCGTGGGCGCGTTGCCCACGGCCACCACCGAGCCCTCCAGGCGGTCCCGCCACAGCTCCAGCGCGGCGGCGCTGCGCGTGGTGCCCAGCTTCGCCGCCAGTTCGGGGACGCCCGGGGCGGAGAGCGTGCACAGCACGTCGTTGTCGGCGGGCAGCCGCTTGCGGGTCACCCCGCTGGCCACCATCTGCACGTCGGTGAAGATGGGCGCCCCGGCCCGCAGGGCCTCGCGGGCGCGGGCCACCACGTCGGGGGTGTACGTCAAGTCCCGTACGAGGTCGACCATTCCGCAGGCGTGGATCATCCGGACCGCGACCTGGCTGACATCGGCGGGCAGGGCCGCGAGGTCCGCCTCCGCGCGGATGGTGGCGAAGGACTGCCGGTAGATCGCCGGGCCGTCCTTCTCGTAGTCGTAGGTGGTCACGGTGGTCTTCTCGCTGCTCTCGGTCGTCGTACGGCGGTCGTTGGTGCGGGGGTCGTTGGCGGGCGGGTCGTTGGTGTGGAAGTCGTTGATGCGGGGGGCGTTCGTGCGGGTCGTGCGCGTCATCCGGTCCATGGCGTGCGGGTTTTCGGCCTTATGGGGTGATCTCCCCCAGGGCGGCGGCGAGTCGGGACGCGTCCGCCATGGGCGCGGTGTGCGGGCTTCGGCCGGGGGAGGTGCGGGAGAGCTCGTAGCCGCCGCTCTCCACCGCCACCACGTCGATCCGTTCGCCCCGGGGGTGGCCACAGCGGCGCTCGCAGCCGGACCAGTACAAGGGAAGTCCCGCGCGGCCGACAGCCGCCAGGCTCCCCGTCGCGTCCGCCCGTACGTCCGCGAGGGACTTCGCGCAGCCGGGCCGTCCGATACAGGCCCCGACGCGCAGCCAGGGGGAGGCCGGATCGGTGACGAGGCCGGTCACCGAGAGCCGGGCGAGCGCGTCGGCCGCCTGCTCCTGGCTCAGGCCCGGTGCCGGTACGACGACTCCGCGCCACGGGGTCAACCGCAGTTCACGGCACGGTGTCGCGGCCGCGAGAGCGGTCAACTCCCGCCACTGGAGGGGAGTGAGACGACCGAGGGGGGCGTGCACACAGAGGGCGTCGCCGACGGCTCCCGGCTGCGGGCCCCCGGGCGCGGCCGTGGTCGTCCCGGCGCCGGGCCGGATGCCGGAGTCGACGCCGACGGCGGCCAGTCGGTCCCGGACCCGGTGGAGCAGCCGGTCCCGGAAGGGGAGTTCGGTCACACGCCAGACCCGCGCCCCGCTCTCCCGCGCCGCCTCCAGGAAGGTCTCGGCGGCGGTCAGCGCGGCACGGGCCGCGTCCTCGCCGCGGACCGCCAGGCTCTCGCCGGCCGTCCCCAGGCTCAGCAGCGCACCACCGTCCTCGGCCGCCCGGACACTCACGTCGGCGTCCAGCGCGGCCACGTCCCCCCGCCCGTCGTCGAGCGCGAACAGGAAGCGACCCGACAGTCCCCGCGCCGCCTCGCTCGCGCACAGCGCGCCGTCCAGGGCGGACAGCCAGGGCCGTACGTCGCGCAGACCGCGTCCGTCGAGACCGGACAGGGGGGAGGCGACGATGTTGCGCACCCGTTCGTGCCCGGCGGACGGCAACAGGCCCGCCGCGTCCAGCGACCCGGCCAGCTCGCCCCCGCAGCCGTCGGCCAGTCCGCGCAGTTGCACATTGCCGCGGGAAGTGAGGTGAAGATCACCGTCCCCGAGCCGTCGCGCCACCTCCGCGAGCGCCTCGGCCTGGGGGACGGTCAGCACACCGCCGGGCACCCGGACCCGGGCCAACGCCCCGTCGTCCGCCGTATGGAGCCGCAGCGTCCCCGGGCAGGCGTCGCCACGGTCCCGTGTGACCGCTGTGGCCTGGGACGATGAACGCGGGGGAGGCGTGGACATGGCGGCGAGCATACCCACCGGCACAACGGACGTATTCTCCGCCCTTTTGGGGCAGCCTTCCTTTTGAGGCGACCCTTACTATGCTGCTCGGTGGATCATCCGGTCCATCGACGCCACCACGGCGACAGGGGAGGAAGCCCGGTGTGAGTCCGGCGCGGTCCCGCCACTGTGAGCCCGTCCCAGGAGGGTCGGGCGAGTCAGGAACTCCCTTCCCCGTACCCCTCGGCCCGCCCGAGCAGGGGAGACTTCCGATTCGACACCGCCCGGGGCGCGGACCCCGAGGAAGGCCAGCAGCCGCATGCAGTCATCGCCCGGGGAGCGCTCCGCGCAGCCCCGCATCCTGCTCCTGTCGACGTCCGACACCGACCTGCTCAGCGCCCGCGCGGCCGCCGGCCCGGTCCCCTACCGCTTCGCCAACCCCTCGCGCCTCGCGCTGGACGACCTCCCGGCCCTCCTCGACGGCACCGACCTGGTCGTCGTACGCCTCCTCGGTGGCATCCGCGCCTGGCAGGACGGTCTCGACCTGCTGCTCGCCGACGGCCGCCCCGTCGTCGTCCTCACCGGTGAACAGGCGCCCGACGCCCAGCTGATGGCCGCCTCCACCGTCCCGGTCGGCATCGCCGCAGAGGCCCACGCCTACCTCGCCCACGGCGGCCCCGCCAACCTGGAGCAGCTGGCCCGCTTCCTCTCCGACACCGTCCTGCTCACCGGCCACGGCTTCGACGCCCCCGCGCCCGCCCCCTCCTGGGG
>NZ_JARGEE010000158.1:0-19060 GCF_033794485.1 Streptomyces sp. MB09-02B | reverse complement strand
ACCGGAGGGGGACAGCGAAGGCGCGCCGGCGGCGGGCGCGAGCGCGGCGGCGGGGTCGGCGGGCGCGCGTGGCCGTGGGCCTGCGGGCGGGTGTGGCAGTGCGCCTGCGGGGGCGCGGGACAGCGGCCCTGTGGGGATGGGCGACGGCGGACCGGCGCAAGGGCGTGACGGCGGACCGGCGGGGGAGCGTGAAGGTGGCGCCGCGCTCGCCTACCGGCTGATCGCCGGGGGGCGGCCGCTCGGGACGCTCGTCATCGGGCGGGCCGGGCTGCTGCGGTTCCCGGACGAGGTGACCGGGCTGGTGGAGGACCTGAGCCGACGCATCGCGCTGTCGATCGGTGCGGCCCGCCAGTACGCACGCCAGGCCACCATCAGCCGCGTTCTCCAGCGCGGCCTGCTGCCGGGCGCGGTCGCCGAGATCCCCGGAGTGTCGAGCGCCCTGGTGTACGAGCCGTGCGACAAGGGTGGACCCAGCGGCGACTTCTACGACCTGTTCCCCGCAGGCCGGGGCCGCTGGTGCTTCGCGATCGGCGACGTCCAGGGCAAGGGCCCCGAGGCGGCCGTGGTCATCGGTCTCGCCCGCCCCTGGCTGCGGCTGCTCGCCCGCGAGGGCTACGGCGTCGCGGACGTGCTCGACCGCCTGAACCAGCTCCTCCTCGACGACGCGACCGAGGCCGCCGACGCCGCCGCCCGCGCCCTGGTCACGGCAGGGGACCCCGGTCTCGCCGACCCCGACGGCCCCCAGATCCGCTTCCTCTCCCTCCTCTACGGCGAACTCGTCCCCGTCCCCGGCGGCGTCCGCTGCACCCTCGCCTCCGCCGGGCACCCGCTGCCGCTGCTCCTCGGGCCCGACGGCGACGTCCGGACCGTGGCCGAGCCGCAGACGCTGCTCGGGGTGATCGAGGACACGGAGTACGTCTCCGAGACGTTCGAGCTGCGCTGCGGCGACACCCTGCTCTGCGTGACCGACGGCGTCACCGAGCGGCGCAGCGGTCCGCACATGTTCGACGACGGGGACGGCCTCGCCGCCGCGCTCTCCGGCTGCGCCGGCCTCGACGCCCAGCTGATCGCCGAACGCATCCGCCGACTCGTCCACGAGTTCGGGGAACGGCCGCCGGACGACGACCTGGCGCTGCTGGTCCTGCGGGCGGAGTGACGGCCGACGGAGTGACGGCCGACGCGGAGAGTGACGGAAACCGTCGGCCGGGCCGTGCTGGACAATGGAGGACATGCCTTCCGCACTCCCCGACGGTGAGCCCGTCCCCGACGACGGGGCGTTGCCCGCGCACGCCCTGGCCGACGCGGCCGAGCGTCCCCTCGGGTTCTATCTTCACGTCCCGTACTGCGCGACCCGCTGCGGCTACTGCGACTTCAACACCTACACCGCCACCGAGCTGCGCGGCACCGGCGGCGTCCTCGCCTCCCGCGACAACTACGCGGACACGGTCGTCGACGAGATCCGCCTCGCCCGCAAGGTCCTCGGCGACGACCCGCGCCCCGTCCGTACGGTCTTCGTCGGCGGCGGCACGCCCACGCTGCTGGCCGCCGACGACCTCGTACGGATGCTGGGGGCGGTCCGGGAGGAGTTCGGGCTCGCGGACGACGCGGAGGTGACGACGGAGGCGAACCCGGAGTCGGTCGACCCCGCGTATCTGGAGACCCTGCGCGCGGGCGGCTTCAACCGGCTCTCCTTCGGCATGCAGAGCGCGCGCCAGCACGTGCTGAAGGTCCTCGACCGTACGCACACGCCGGGGCGCCCGGAGGCGTGCGTGGCGGAGGCGCGCGCCGCCGGCTTCGACCACGTCAACCTGGACCTGATCTACGGCACGCCGGGCGAGTCGGACGACGACTGGAGGGCCTCCCTGGACGCCGCGCTCGGCGCCGGGCCGGACCACATCTCGGCGTACGCGCTGATCGTCGAGGAGGGCACACAGCTCGCGCGGCGCATCCGCCGGGGCGAGGTGCCGATGACCGACGACGACGTCCACGCCGACCGGTATCTCATCGCCGAGGAGACGCTCTCGGCCGCCGGGTTCGACTGGTACGAGGTCTCCAACTGGGCCACCTCGGACGCCGGGCGCTGCCTCCACAACGAGCTGTACTGGCGCGGCGCCGACTGGTGGGGAGCGGGGCCGGGCGCCCACAGCCACGTCGGCGGCGTGCGCTGGTGGAACGTCAAGCACCCCGGCGCGTACGCGGGTGCGCTGGCGGCCGGGCGCTCTCCTGGCGCCGGGCGTGAGCTGCTGGCGGACGAGGACCGCCGCGTCGAGCGCATCCTGCTGGAGCTGCGGCTGCGGGAGGGGTGCCCGTTGTCGCTGCTGCGGGAGGAGGGCCTCGCGGCGGCCGAGCGCGCCCTGTCCGACGGGCTGCTGGACCCGGGCCCGTACGTGGAGGGCCGCGCGGTGCTCACGCTGCGGGGACGGTTGCTGGCGGACGCGGTGGTGCGGGACTTGGTGGACTGATCACTCGGGTGGGTGAATCGGTGCGGAACGGGGGTTCGGTACCTAACCTGGTTCGTAGGCTGCCGCCGTAATTGCACGGTGGCGGAAACCGGAGGGCTGCGGAGATGACCGCTGTGGACGACCGACCGATGACCACCGACATCGTGAAGTTCTTCGAGAGCTTTGAGTTTCCCGAAGGATTCAAGGTCGAGCTCCTCCGGGGGGAAATTGTGATGATGGCGGGGCCGGACGTGGCCCACAACGACATCCTGGAGGCGGTTGTGGACCAGATCCCCCGCCAGCAGTGGCGGCGACTGCAAACCCAGGACATCGCGATGCTCGAAGAGACCAGCGAGCCGCAGCCGGACCTGGTGGTGATTGAACGCGGCGCTGGACCAGGCCACGGGAGGCTGATGCCGTCCGAGGTCATCACCATGCTCCTGGAGGTCGTCTCCAAGACGAGCGTGGCCCGCGACTATGGCGTCAAACGGTCGATCTACGCGGCGGCAAGGGTGCCCGCCTATTTCATCATCGATCCCGTCATGGCCCAGTGCGTACTGCTTACTGAACCGACTGGCCAGGGCGAGGACGCGGACTACAGGTGCCAGCGCATCACCAAGTTCGGCGACCTCACGCCGCTGGAGCCCATCGGCATCGAGCTGGACACGAGCGAGTTCGCCGCCTACGAGAACGTCAGGCCTCACCGCTACCCGTGACGAAGTCGATCAGTTCCTCCACGCGGCCCAGCAGCTCCGGCTCCAGGTCCTTGTAGGAGTCGACCCGGGCCAGAATCGCCTGCCACACCGCCCCCGTGTTCTCCGACGGCCACCCCAGCGCCCGGCACACCCCCGTCTTCCAGTCCTGCCCCCGCGGCACCCGCGGCCACGCGGCGATGCCCACCGAGGACGGCTTCACGGCCTCCCAGATGTCGATGTACGGGTGGCCCACGACGAGCGCGTGCTCGCTGGTCACCGACGCGGCGATACGTGACTCCTTGCTGCCGGGGACCAGGTGATCGACCAGGACGCCCAACCGCGCGTCCGGCCCCGGCGCGAAGTCCGCCACGATCGCGGGCAGGTCGTCCACGCCCTCCAGGTACTCCACCACCACGCCCTCGACGCGCAGATCGTCGCCCCAGACCTTCTCGACGAGTTCCGCGTCGTGGCGGCCCTCGACGTAGATGCGTCCGGCCCGGGCCACGCGCGCGCGGGCGCCCGGCACGGCCACCGAGCCGGAGGCGGTGCGGGTGGGGCGGACGGGCGCCGACGACGAGGGCCGCACCAGCGTCACCACCCGGCCCTCCAGCAGGAAGCCCCGGGGTTCCAACGGGAACACGCGGTGTTTGCCGAAGCGGTCCTCCAGCGTCACCGTGCCCGCCTCGCAGCGGATGACCGCGCCACAGAAACCGGTGGTGGGCTCCTCGACGACCAGACCGGGGTCGGCCGGGACCTCGGGGACCGGCTTGGGCTTCTTCCACGGAGGGGTCAGGTCGGGTGAGTACTGGCGCATTCGGATGACGATAGGAGAAGCGGCGCCCGGATTCGCCGTACTCAGTCCGACACGCCGAAGCGCCGTGCCAGCGCGTCGCGTTGGGCCCGGACGAACGCCGCGTCCACCACTGCTCCGTGGCCCGGGACGTACAGCGCGTCCTCGCCGCCGAGGGCCAGGAGCCGGTCCAGGGCGGCGGGCCAGCGGGACGGGACGGCGTCGGGGCCGGCCTGGGGTTCACCGGACTCCTCCACCAGGTCCCCGCAGAAGACGACCTCCGGCGAACCGGCGGATCCCCCGGTGGCCGGTGTGCCCGGGACCAGGACCACCAGGTCGTGTGCCGTGTGCCCCGGCCCCACGTTCGCCAGCAGCGCCTGATGACCGCCGCCCAGGTCGAGCGTCCACTCCCCGGAGACCAGGTGGCGGGGGAGGGCGAGCAGGTCCGCGGCCTCGGTGGCGTCCGCCGGGGGCAGACCGTGGTGCGCGGCGTCCGCGCGGAGGGCGTCGCGGTCACGGGTCAGGACGCCCTCGACGCCCACCGCGCCGAAGACCTCCACCCCGGCGAACGCCGCCGCCCCGAAGACATGGTCGAAATGGGGGTGGGTGAGCGCGAGATGTGTCACACGGGAGCCACCGAGCAGTCGGCACGCCTCGGTGCGCAACCGCGCGCCCTCACGCAGACTCGACCCCGCGTCGATCATGAGGGCCGCACCGTCCCCGACCACCAGTCCGACCGTGCAGTCCCAGCCGGGGAGGCGGCACCGTCCGACCCGGGGCGTCAATCCCTGCCACCCGTACTCTTCCCAAGACACCGTCATACGCCGACGCTAGCCGTAGCTCGTGGGACGCCGTTGTCGCGTACTCCCCAGTAGGGAAGTGGCCCGCCCGGAGCCCGGCCTTGCCGGGGGCGTACCCCACCGCCGTACACTGGGCGGGGAGTGTTGGCACTCGCCCGGGGTGAGTGCCAAGGGGGAGCCGCACGAGAGAGACGAGCTGGAGGTGTGCGCGAGTGCTCAGTGAACGCAGGCTGCAGGTGCTGCGCGCCATCGTCCAGGACTATGTGGGCACCGAGGAGCCGGTCGGTTCCAAGGCGCTCACCGAGCGGCACAACCTCGGCGTCTCCCCGGCGACCGTCCGCAACGACATGGCGGCGCTGGAGGACGAGGGGTTCATCGCCCAGCCCCACACCAGCGCGGGCCGCATCCCCACCGACAAGGGGTACCGGCTCTTCGTCGACAAGCTGGCGGGCGTCAAGCCGATGACGCCGCCCGAGCGGCGCGCCATCCAGAACTTCCTGGACGGCGCGGTCGACCTCGACGATGTCGTGGCGCGGACCGTGCGGCTGCTCGCGCAGCTCACCCGGCAGGTCGCCGTCGTGCAGTACCCGTCGCTCACACGGTCGACGGTGCGGCACGTGGAGCTGCTGTCGCTGGCCCCCGCCCGGCTGATGCTCGTGCTGATCACGGACACGGGACGGGTGGAACAGCGGTTGGTGGACTGCCCGGCGCCGTTCGGAGAAACGTCACTCGCGGATCTTCGCGCCCGGCTGAACAGCAAGGTCGCGGGCCGCCGGTTCACGGACGTGCCCCGGCTGGTCGAGGACCTGCCGGAGGCGTTCGACGTCGAGGACCGCGGCACGGTCGCGACGGTGCTCTCCACCCTCCTCGAAGCACTCGTGGAGGAGAGCGAGGAGCGGCTGATGATCGGCGGTACCGCCAATCTCACCCGCTTCGGACATGACTTCCCCCTCACCATCCGGCCCGTACTGGAAGCCTTGGAGGAGCAGGTCGTCCTCCTCAAGTTGCTTGGCGAGGCCGGGGATTCGGGCATGACCGTACGGATCGGTCATGAGAACGCCTATGAGGGACTCAACTCCACGTCCGTCGTCTCCGTCGGCTACGGTTCGGGCGGCGAGGCAGTAGCGAAACTGGGCGTGGTCGGACCTACGCGCATGGACTATCCGGGAACGATGGGAGCGGTACGAGCGGTGGCACGGTACGTCGGACAGATCCTGGCGGAGTCCTAAGTGGCCACGGACTACTACGCCGTGCTCGGCGTGCGCCGCGACGCGTCCCAGGACGAGATCAAGAAGGCGTTCCGGAGGCTCGCGCGCGAGCTGCACCCGGACGTCAATCCCGATCCGAAGACCCAGGAGCGGTTCAAGGAGATCAACGCCGCCTACGAGGTGTTGTCGGACCCGCAGAAGAAGCAGGTCTACGACCTCGGCGGCGACCCTCTGTCCCAGGCGGGCGGCGGAGGCGCGGGCGGCTTCGGCGCCGGTGGCTTCGGCAACTTCTCGGACATCATGGACGCGTTCTTCGGCACGGCGTCGCAGCGGGGTCCCCGCTCGCGTACGCGCCGGGGGCAGGACGCGATGATCCGGCTGGAGATCGACCTCGACGAGGCGGCCTTCGGCACGACGAAGGACATCCAGGTCGACACGGCCGTCGTCTGTACGACGTGCAGTGGCGAGGGGGCCGCTCCCGGCACCACCGCCCAGACCTGTGACATGTGCCGCGGTCGTGGTGAGGTCTCGCAGGTCACGCGGTCCTTCCTCGGCCAGGTCATGACCTCCCGGCCATGCCCGCAGTGCCAGGGCTTCGGCACGATCGTCCCCAACCCGTGCCCCGAGTGCGCGGGCGACGGGCGGGTGCGGTCGCGGCGGACGCTGACGGTCAAGATCCCGGCCGGTGTCGACAACGGCACACGGATCCAGCTCGCCGGTGAGGGCGAGGTCGGGCCCGGTGGCGGTCCCGCCGGTGACCTCTACGTCGAGATCCACGAGCTGCCGCACCCGATGTTCCAGCGGCGCGGCGACGACCTGCACTGCACGGTGACGCTCCCGATGACGGCGGCGTCCCTCGGCACGAAGGTGCCGCTGGAGACGCTGGACGGGCTGGAGGAGGTCGACATCCGGCCCGGCACGCAGTCCGGGCAGTCGATCCCGCTGCACGGGCGCGGTGTCACGCACCTGCGGGGTGGCGGGCGGGGCGATCTGATCGTCCACGTCGAGGTGCAGACACCGACGAAGCTGGACCCCGAGCAGGAGGGGTTGCTGCGGCAGCTGGCCGCGCTGCGGGGTGAGGAGCGGCCGACGGGGCAGTTCCAGCCGGGGCAGCAGGGCTTGTTCTCTCGGTTGAAGGACGCGTTCAACGGGCGCTGAGTGGGTGTGTCGGCGGGCACGCTGAGTGGGTGCGGCTGCGTGGGGCTTCTCGCGCAGTTCCCCGCGCCCCTGAAAAGCAGGGGCTGCGCCCCCTGCTTTTCAGGGGGCGCAGGGCCGTGGTCCTTCAGGCCCGCAGGGCCTGGTCCTTCAGGGGCGCGGGGAACTGCGCGACCAGCCCCCACCCACCCGCACCCGACGAACAACCGTCCGCCCCGATTCGGCGATGTCCGAAGGACAGTGGCACCATGCCGTCATGTCCTCCGCACTGACCGATCTCGTCCCGCTCCCGATCGTGCAGGCCCCGATGGCGGGCGGCGTGTCCGTGCCGCGGTTGGCCGCCGCCGTGTCCGAGGCCGGCGGGCTGGGGTTCCTCGCCGCCGGGTACAAGACGGCCGACGGGATGTACCAGGAGATCAAGGCGCTCCGTGCGCTCACCTCACGCCCCTTCGGCGTGAACCTCTTCATGCCGCAGCCGGAGTACGCCGAGCCCGCCGCCGTCGAGGTCTACGCGGAGCAGCTCGCCGGTGAGGCCACCTGGTACGACGCCGAGCTGGGTGACCCGGACAGCGGACGCGACGACGGCTACGAGGCCAAGCTCGCCGTGCTGCTCGACAACCCGGTGCCCGTGGTGTCGTTCCACTTCGGCTGCCCGACGCCCGAGGTCATCGAGGCGCTCGCCCGCAAGGGCACGCTCACCCTGGTCAGCGCGACCTCGGCGGAGGAGGCGCAGGCCGTGGAGCGGTGCGGGGCCCACGCCGTGATCGTGCAGGGCGTCGAGGCCGGCGGCCACCAGGGCACCCACCGGGACGACCCCGAGCGGGACCGGGCCGGCATCGGCCTGCTCTCGCTCGTCGCCCAGGTCCGCGAGGCCGTGGCGCTGCCGATGGTCGCGGCCGGCGGCATCATGCGGGGCAGCCAGATCGCCGCCCTCCTCACGGCGGGTGTGAGCGCGGCCCAGCTCGGCACGGCGTTCCTCGCGACCGCCGAGTCCGGCGCGCACACCGTGCACAAGCAGGCCCTGACCAACCCCCTCTTCGTCCGCACCGAGCTGACCAGAGCCTTCTCCGGCCGTCCTGCCCGGGGCCTGGTCAACCGGTTCCTGCGCGAGCACGGCCCGTACGCGCCCGTCGCCTACCCGGAGGTCCACCACCTGACCTCGCCGCTGCGCAAGGCCGCCGCGAAGGCCGGGGACGCGCAGGGCATGGCACTGTGGGCCGGGCAGGGCCACCGGATGGCCCGCGCGCTGCCCGCCGGGGAACTGGTGGAGGTGCTGGCAGCCGAGATCGCCGCCGCGCAGGCCGAGCAGGCCGCCGCGCGAGTCGGCAGCCGGGCCGGAGGACAGGGCGGCGGACCGACCGGGAACGAGGGACGATGACCGCACCGGTGTTCGTGGTCGACTCGCTGGACCTGCCGGACGGCTGCGGCGGCGAGCTGGTCCTCGACGGCCCCGAGGGGCGGCACGCCGTCTCCGTGAAGCGGCTGCGGGCCGGTGAGGACGTGGTCCTCACGGACGGGCGCGGGCGCTGGGCGGAGGGGATCGTCAAGGCCGCCGAGGGCAAGGACCGGCTCGTGGTCATGGACCTGGAGACCGTGCACGAGGAGCCCGCGGCGCAGCCCCGGATCACCGTCGTCCAGGCGCTGCCCAAGGGCGACCGGGGCGAACTGGCCGTCGAGACCATGACCGAGGTCGGGATCGACGCGATCGTGCCCTGGGCCGCCGCCCGCTGCATCACGCAGTGGAAGGGCGACCGGGGGCTGAAGGCCCTCGCCAAGTGGCGGGCCACCGCCCGGGAGGCGGGCAAACAGTCCCGCCGGACGCGGTTCCCCGAGGTCGCGGACGCGGCCACGGGCAAGCAGGTCGCGGAGCTGCTGGCGAAGGCCGACTTCGCCGCGGTCCTGCACGAGAGCGGCGACGAGACACTGGCCACGGCGGAGCTGCCGACGGCCGGGGAGATCGTGCTCGTCGTGGGGCCCGAGGGGGGCGTGTCGCCGGAGGAGCTGGCGCTCTTCGGCGAGGCGGGCGCGGGGGCGTACCGACTCGGGCCCAGTGTGCTGCGCACGTCGACCGCCGGGACGGCGGCCGGGGCGTTGCTGCTGGGCCGAACCGGACGCTGGTCCTGACCGCCACCCGGTCCCGACCGGTGTCCCCGAACCCTCTGGGAGCATCGTGGAACTCGCCCAAGTAAGGCTGCTCGTCACCGACTTCGCCGTGTGTTACCGCTTCTACGCCGATGTGCTCGGGCTGAAGCCGCAGTCCGGTGCGGTCGACGGGCCGTACGAGAAGTTCAGCCCGGCCGTCGGGTCCGCGGGGATCGCTCTGCAGGACCGGGCGATGATGGCCGAGGTGCTCGGGGAGCTGGCCGACGCGGCGAACGGGCACCGGTCGCTGGTCGTCCTTCGGGTCGACGACCTCGACGCGTACTGCGAGCGGGTCACCTCGTTCGGCGTCCGGCTCCTGCACGGGCCCGCACGTATGACCGACCGTATGCGGGTGGCCCATCTCAAGGACCCCGAGGGGAACTTGGTCGAGCTGCAGGAATGGCTGCTGATGAGCGGCTGACCCCTCTCGCCCGCGCCCCCGGTCCCGGCGGCTTGTCCGCACGCGGTCTTCCCCGCCGCCGCGGGCGGTGGCAGGCTGCCGGACATGGGGGCATGGAGGCGTGTCAGGGCGTACCGGACCGGCGGGCGCCGGCTCCTGCTGGGAGCCGGCCTCGGGGTCTGCGCCGTCGCGAGTCTGGTGGCCTGCGAGGGCGGCGGGCTCAACACGGGCGCGGTCGCGTTCACCACGGACCAGCTCGCCACCAAGGAGCTGGAGCGGGAGGGCCTCGACGTGCGGTGGCTCACCTGCACGGCGTCGTACGACAGTGACGGCCAGGGCGACAGTGACGGCCAGGGCGACAGCGACGGCCAGGGCGGCGAGAAAACCGCGTCGCCGTCCTCCTCGGTCGCCACCGTCGCGAACGTCGACTGCACCGGCGAGGACAAGGAAGGCCGGGACATCACCGTCACCGGGAAGGTGACCAAAGAGGTCAACGGCAGGTGCGTACGCGGGGACCTGACCGCGAAGGTCGGCGGCAAGGAGTGGTTCCACGTCGAGGGGCTCGGCAACTGCGACGCCCCGGAGTCCGACCAGCCGGGCCGAACCGGTCAGCCGGGACCGACGGCGACGGTCACCGTCACCCAGACCATCTGGTGCCAGAAGGACCCGGCGTGCGTGCCCGAGGGCAAGTGAGGCCCGGCCCGGAACAACTCGAACCCGGCGCGAGGGACATGATCCAAACCCCTCCCCATCAGACCGAACGCTGCATAAAGTAACCGGGTGACTCAGCTCGCGTATTTCCGGTATCCGCACCTGCACGGCGACCTGGTCGCCTTCACCGCCGAGGACGACGTGTGGGTCGCGCCTCTGGACGGCGGCCGTGCCTGGCGGGTCAGCGCGGACAACGTACCCGTCAACCACCCGCGGATCTCCCCGGACGGCACCACCGTCGCGTGGACCTCCACCCGGGACGGCGCGCCCGAGGTACACATCGCGCCCGTCGACGGAGGGTCCGCCAAGCGCCTGACGTACTGGGGGAGTTGGCGCACCCAGGTACGCGGCTGGACCCCCGACGGGCGGGTCCTCGCGCTCAGCACCCACGGTCAGGCCAGCCTCCGGCGGAGCTGGGCCCGCGCCGTGCCGCTCGACGGCGGCGCGGCCACCACCCTTCCCTACGGGCCCGTCGGCGACGTCGCCCACGGGCCCGCCACCGTGCTGCTGTCCGCGCCGATGGGCCGCGAGGCCGCCTGGTGGAAGCGGTACCGGGGCGGCACGGCGGGCAAGCTGTGGATCGACCGGGCAGACGGGGCAGACGGGGCAGACGGGGGCGCCGAGGGCGCCGGGGAGTTCGAGCGCCTGCACGCCGAGTTGGACGGCAACCTCGAATACCCGATGTGGGTCGGGGACCGGATCGCGTTCCTCTCCGACCACGAGGGCGTCGGAGCGCTCTACTCCTCCCTCGCCGACGGCTCCGACCTGCGCAGGCACACCCCCATCGACGGCTTCTACGCCCGGCACGCGGCCACCGACGGCACCCGGGTCGTGTACGCGTCCGCCGGGGAGCTGTGGCTGCTGGACGACCTCGACGGCGCCGAGCCGCGCAGGCTCGACATCCGGCTGGGCGGGCAGCGCGTCGACCTCCAGCCGTTCCCGGTCAACGCCTCCCGCTGGTTCGGCTCCGCCTCGCCCGACCACACCGCCCGGGGCAGCGCCGTCTCCGTACGCGGCTCGATCCACTGGATCACCCACCGCTCCGGCCCCGCCCGCGCGCTCGCCGCCGAGGACGGCGTACGGGCCCGGCTCCCGCGCACCTTCCGGGTGGAGGGCGAGGAGTGGGTGGTGTGGGTGACGGACGCGGAGGGCGACGACGCGCTGGAGTTCGCACCGTCCACCGGCGTCGGGCCGGGCGCCACCCCGCGCCGGCTCGCCGCCGGACAGCTCGGCCGCGTCCTCGGGCTCGCCGTGGCCCCCGACGGCAGCCGGGTCGCCGTGGCCTCCGACGACGGCCGGGTGCTGCTCGTCGAGCGGGAGAGCGGCGAGGTACGGGAGGTCGACCGCAGCGAGGACGGCGAGGTGACCGGGCTCGTCTTCTCGCCCGACTCCGCCTGGCTCGCCTGGTCGCACCCCGGCCCGCGCCCGCTGCGCCAGCTCAAGCTCGCCAACACCGCCGACCTGTCCGTCACCGAGGCGACCCCGCTGCGCTTCCAGGACTTCTCGCCGACGTTCACGCTCGACGGCAAACACCTCGCGTTCCTCTCCGCGCGCGCCTTCGACCCCGTCTACGACGAACACGTCTTCGACCTGCACTTCGTCAGCGGCGCCCGCCCGCACCTGATCACGCTCGCGGCGACCACCCCGTCCCCCTTCGGACCGCAGCGCCACGGCCGGCCGTTCGAGGCGCCCGACAAGGACGAGACCCCCGACAGCGAGGGCACCCCGACCACCCGCATCGACCTCGAAGGGCTCGCCGACCGGATCGTCCCCTTCCCGGTCGAGGCCGCCCGCTACTCCACGCTCCGCGCCGCCAAGGACGGCGTGCTGTGGCTGCGCCACCCCGTCACCGGGGTCCTCGGCCACCTGCGGGCCACGCCCGACGACCCCGACCCGAAGACCTCCCTGGAGCGGTACGACCTCGCCCAGCGGCGCCTGGAGTACCTGGCGTCCGACGCCGACCACTTCGCCGTCAGCGGCGACGGCAAACGGGTGCTGCTGTGGACCGACGGCAAGCTCAAGGTCGTCCCCAGCGACCGGCGCGCCTCGGGCGACGACGACAGCGACTCCAACATCACCGTCGACCTCTCGCGCATCCGGCGGACCGTCGACCCGGCCGCCGAGTGGCGCCAGATGTTCGACGAGACCGGCCGGCTGATGCGGGACAACTTCTGGCGGCCCGACCTGGGCGGCGTCGACTGGCCCGGCGTCCTGGACCGCTACCGCCCCGTCCTGGAACGGGTGGCCACCCACGACGACCTCGTGGACCTCCTCTGGGAGGTGCAGGGCGAGCTGGGCACCTCCCACGCCTACGTCACCCCGCGCGGCCGGGGCGGCTCCGGCGACCGGCGGCAGGGCCTGCTCGGCGCGGACGTCTCCCGGCATGAGGACGGCCCCCAGGGAGCCCCGGTGTGGCGCATCGACCGGGTGCTGCCGTCGGAGACCTCCGACCCGGACGCGCACTCGCCGCTCGCCGCGCCCGGGGTGGCCGTGCGCGCCGGGGACGCGATCATCGCGGTCGGCGGGCAGCCGGTCGACCCGCTGGCCGGGCCCGGGCCGCTGCTGGTCGGCACGGCGGGCAAGGCCGTCGAGCTGACCGTGCTGCCGGCCGGGGGCGGCGACCTCCGGCATCCCGTGGTGGTGCCCATCTCCGACGAGGAGCCCCTGCGGTACCACGCGTGGGTCGCGGACCGGCGGGCGTACGTCCACGAGAAGTCGGCCGGCCGGCTCGGGTATCTGCACGTCCCCGACATGGTCGGCTCCGGCTGGGCCCAGCTCCACCGCGATCTGCGCATCGAGGTCGCGCGGGAGGGGCTGGTCGTGGACGTCCGCGAGAACCGGGGCGGGCACACCTCCCAGCTCGTGGTGGAGAAGCTGGCCCGGCGGATCGTCGGATGGGACCTGCCGCGCGGGATGCGGGCGAGCAGCTACCCCGACGACGCGCCCCGGGGGCCCGTCGTCGCCGTCGCCAACGAGTTCTCCGGCTCGGACGGGGACATCGTCAACGCGGCGATCAAGGCGCTCGGGATCGGGCCGGTGGTCGGTACGCGGACATGGGGCGGGGTCGTCGGGATCGACAGCCGGTACCGGCTGGTGGACGGGACGCTCGTGACGCAGCCGAAGTACGCGTTCTGGCTGGAGGGGTACGGGTGGGGGGTCGAGAACCACGGGGTGGATCCCGACGTGGAGGTGGTGCAGGCGCCGCAGGACTATGCGGCCGGGCGTGACCCCCAGCTCGACGAGGCGATCCGGATCGCGCTGGAGGGGTTGGAGTCGACGCCGGCGAAGGTGGCACCCGCGCTGCCCGAGTCGTAGCGGCGGGGGTGCGTTGTCGGGTGCGGGTGCGTGGGGCTTCTCGCGCAGTTCCCCGCGCCCCTCAAAAAGCAGGGGCTGCGCCTCGTGCTTTTTGCCTTTAGGGGCGCGGGGAACTGCGCGACCAGCCCCCACCGGACCCGCATCCGAGACGCACCCTGGCGATAGCATGCCCCCGTAGGCGATCACCGGTGGCTGGGAGGCAACGTATGGCTGGGGAGCCGCAGGACGACTGTCTGTTCTGCAAGATCGTGGCGGGACACGTACCCGCGACGATCGTCAGGGAGACGGACACCACGGTCGCGTTCCGGGACATCAACCCCCAGGCACCGACCCACGTACTCGTCATCCCCAAGGCGCACTACGCGGACGCCGCCGCACTCGCCACCGCCGCCCCCGACCTCGCCGCGGACGTCCTGCGCGAGACCCAGGCCGTCGCGGACGAGGACAAGCTGGAGAGCTACCGCATCGTTTTCAACACCGGCACCGGCGCCGGCCAGACCGTCTTCCACGCGCACGCCCACGTCGTCGGCGGTCGCGGCCTGCAGTGGCCCCCCGGGTGACGAGCCGTGTCCGTACGTGAACTGGTGGTCCTCGGCACCGCCAGCCAGGTCCCGACCCGGCACCGCAACCACAACGGCTATCTGCTGCGCTGGGGCTCCGAGGGGCTCCTCTTCGACCCCGGCGAGGGCACCCAGCGGCAGATGCTGCGCGCCGGGGTCGCCGCACACGACCTGAACCGCATCTGCGTCACCCACTTCCACGGCGACCACTCGCTGGGGCTGGCCGGCGTGATCCAGCGGATCAACCTCGACCGGGTCCCGCACGACGTCACCGCCCACTACCCGCGCTCCGGGCAGCGGTTCTTCGACCGGCTGCGGTACGCCACCGCCTACCGGGAGACGGTCCAGCTGATCGAGGCGCCGGTCGACGGCGAGGGCGGCGCGCTGGTCACCACCCCCGCCTACACCCTCGACGCGCGCAAGCTCTCGCACCCCGTCGAGTCGTACGGGTACCGCCTCGTCGAGCCCGACGGGCGCCGGATGCTGCCCGAGCGGCTCGCCGCGCACGGCATCAAGGGGCCGGACATCGGACGGATCCAGCGGGAGGGCGCGATCGGCGGCGTCCGGCTCGACGACGTCAGCGAACTGCGGCGCGGACAGCGGTTCGCGTTCGTCATGGACACCCGGCTCTGCGACGGCGTGTACGCCCTCGCCGACGCGGCCGACATGCTCGTCATCGAGTCCACGTTCCTGAACGAGGACATCGAACTCGCCGTCGATCACGGTCATCTGACGGCCGGTCAGGCCGCTTCCGTCGCCCGCGACTGCGGGGTGCGGCACCTCGTGCTCACCCACTTCAGCCAGCGGTACACCGAGCCCGAGGAGTTCGAACGGCAGGCGCGGGCCGCCGGGTTCGAGGGGGAGTTGACCGTGGCCCACGACCTGCTGCGGGTGGCGCTTCCGAAACGCCGCTGAAGCGGTCGTACGATGCTTTGATGTCCCTCCCCAAAGCCGAACTGCACCTGCACATCGAAGGAACCCTGGAGCCGGAGCTGGCGTTCGCCCTGGCCGCCCGCAACGGGGTCGCGCTGCCGTACGCGGACACGGAAGCGCTCCGCAAGGCCTACGAGTTCGAGGATCTCCAGTCCTTCCTGAACCTGTACTACGAGCTGATGGCGGTCCTGCGCACCGAGCAGGACTTCGCGGACCTGGCCGACGCCTATCTCGTACGCGCCGCCGCCCAGGGCGTACGCCACGCCGAGATCTTCTTCGATCCGCAGGCCCACCTCGCGCGGGGCGTGGGGATGGGGACGGTCGTCGAGGGGCTGTGGCGGGCGCTGGGCAGGAGCGAGGAGCGGCACGGGATCTCCACGCAGCTGATCCTCTGCTTCCTGCGGGACGAGTCCGCCGAGTCGGCCCTCGCCACGCTGGAGGCGGCGAAGCCGTATCTCGACCGGATCGTCGGGATCGGGCTGGACTCGGCCGAGGTCGGGCATCCGCCGGTCAAGTTCCGTGAGGTGTACGAGGCGGCCGCCTCGCTCGGACTGCGGCGCGTCGCGCACGCGGGGGAGGAGGGTCCGCCGGAGTACATCACCGAGGCCCTCGACGTCCTCGGGGTCGAGCGCGTCGACCATGGGCTGCGCTGCATGGAGGACCCCGACCTCGTCGAACGGCTGGTGCGCGAGCGGGTCCCGCTGACGCTGTGCCCGCTCTCCAACGTCCGGCTGCGCACCGTCGACACCCTCGCCGACCACCCGCTGCCCGCCATGCTCGACGCGGGCCTGCTCTGCACGGTCAACTCCGACGACCCGGCCTACTTCGGCGGATACGCCGGCGACAACTTCGACGCCGTGCACCGGACCCTCGGCCTGAGCGAGGACCGGCTGCGGGAGCTGGCCCGCAACTCCTTCACCGCGTCCTTCCTGGAGCACGACGAGGAGCGGCGGGCCCGGTACCTCGCCGAGGTGGAGGCGTACGAGTTCGGGTGACCGCTCTGGCCTCTTGGGGCGGGCGCGGGGGGCTACGGCCCATACGCCTCCCCCGCGTCTAGGCCGCCGGGCGGTACTCCGGTTGCCCGGTGGTCGACTGCTCCTGGTAGCGGGCGTGTTCCGCGGTGGGCGTGGCGGTGCGCAGCGCCACCCAGGTCATGGGGGCCGTGATGAGGAGCAGGCCCACCGCCAGGATCGCGCCCATCGCCGGGTAGCCGGCGTGAGCGGAGAGCAGGCTGCCGACGAGCGGCCCGGCGGCCGTTCCGAGCGAGGAGGCGGAGCCGATCAGGACCGCCCAGCGGCCGCGCGGGTCGAGGGAGGCGGCGAGGCCGATGAGGTACGACAGGACGACCGGGTAGAGCGCGTTCCAGGCGATCTCGCCCGCGGCGAAGGTCGGCAGGTCGGTCGCGGTGGCGCTGAGCGCGATACAGCCGGCGATGAGCGCCGTGCCGCCACCGATGGGGAGCGCGCGGCCGAAGCGCACGCCGAGCGCACCCGCCCCGATGACCCCGAGCAGGCCCGCGCCGAGCGCCGTCGCGAAGACCGCGCCGACGGTGACCTCGGAGAGCCCGGCCTGCGTGGTGCCGATCCGACCGCTGACACCCCAGAGGGAGTTCTGCGCCAGGGACCACAGCAGGAGGGTGACGGCGAGGGTCAGACCGTGGCGCGGGTGGGGAAGCGGGCCCCGTTCCCGGGTGACCTGGGTGGTGGCCACCGGGGCGGCGAGCCGGGTGGTCGCCGTGAGGGTGAGCAGGGCCGTGAGGGCGAGGGCGGCGAGCGGGAGGCCGTGGCCGGGGCCCAGGCGCGGGATCGTCAGATACAGCGCGCCGGCCAGTGCCGAGACGCTCAACAGGCCTGTCGTGGACACCCGGTGGGGGTCGCGCTGCGCGGCGATGCCGGTCGCGGCCACGGCGGTCGCCGTGCCGGAACCGAAGCCGCCGAGGATCGCGCCCGTCACCACGGCGGGGAGGGCGGTGGTGAGCGCGGCGGTGCCGTAGCCGGCGGCGGCGAGCAGCAGGCCCGCGCGGGCGAGGCGGCGGGGGCCGAGGCGGTCCACGTGGGCGGCGAGCGTGAAGCCGGCCGTGGCGGAGCCGAGCAGCAGCGCGCTGCCGACGGCGCCGGCCTCTGTGGTGGTGAGGGGGAGGGCTGCGTCGAGTCTGCCCACGGTGGTGGGCAGGAGGTACGCGGCGAGATACCCGGCCGTGAAAAGGGCGACGAGGGGCCAGGGCGGGGTGGTGGTGCGGGGGGACACGGGCGTTCCTGGACGTGCGAAGGTGCGGCTCGATGAGGGGGGTTGGGCGGCTGGCTGTCGACGGACAGGGACGCGCGGAGAATTTGTATCACGGCGCGTTTGGGGTGGGGATTGGTGGGTAGGCGTGGAGGTTTTTGGGTGCGCCTGGTAGCTCGGGGGTGCCTGTTTCGTCGGCGGGTGCGGGTGCGTGGAGCTTCTCGCGCAGTTCCCCGCGCCCCTAAAAGACCAGGCCCCTGCGGGCCTGTAAGACCAGGTCCTGCGGGCCTGGAAAGCGACGGCCCTGCGGGCCTGAATAGCACGGGACGCAGCCCCTGCTTTTCAGGGGCGTGGGGAACTGCGCGAGCAACCACGAATTACCCGCACCCGCCTACGAACAGGCACCCCCGAGCTATGACGCGCCCGGTCTCAAGCCGACCGGCGGAAGCCGATCGTCGGGACCGCCCGCCGCAGCGGCCACGGGCTGACGTGGTCCTTCGGGAGGAAGTCCTCCAGGAACGCGTACCGCCGCAGGGCCGCCGGATCCTGGTGGTCCACCGACTGCACCCGCCGCCACCACGCCGCGATCTCCGCCCAGCCGGGCGCGGACAGCGACCCCCCGAACTCCTGCACCGACAGCGCCGCCGTCAGCCCCGCGAAGGCCAGCCGGTCCGCCAGCGGCCAGTCCGCCAGCGTGCCGGTGACGAAACCGGCCACGAACACATCACCCGCACCCGTCGGGTCCAGGGCCTCCACCGCGATGGCCGGCACCTCCGCCGTCTCACCGGTCCGCCCGTCCACGGCGTACGCGCCCTCCGCGCCCAGCGTCACCACGGCCACCGGGACACGCTCGGTGAGGGCGTGGGCGGCGGCCCGTGGGCACTCGGCGCCGGTGTACCGCATCGCCTCGGCCGCGTTGGGGAGGAACGCCTCGCAGTGGGCGAGATCGGCGAGCCCCGCCAGGTCCCACGCGCCGGTCTCGTCCCAGCCGACGTCCGCGAAGATCCGGGTGCCCTTCCTCGCGGCCTGCGCGATCCAGGGGGCGCGCACGCCGGGCGTGAGGGAGGCGACGGCGGCGCGCGCGTGCGGCGAGCACTCCGGCGCGGACTCCTCCGGGGGCGCCTCGTGGCCGTGGGACACCATCGTGCGCTCGCCCTCGTACGCCATGGAGACCGTGACCGGGGAGTGCCAGCCGAGGACCGTACGGGAGGCGGAGAGGTCGATGCCCTCGCCCTGTTCCAGGGCGTCCCAGCAGTACTCGCCGTAGTGGTCGTCACCGAAGGCCGCCGCGAGGGAGGTTCTCAGGCCCAGCCGGGCCAGGGCGGTGGCCATGTTCGCCACGCCGCCGGGGCTCGACCCCATGCCGCGCGCCCAGGACTCCGTCCCGCGCACCGGGGCGGAGTCGAGCCCGGTGAAGATGATGTCGAGGAAGACGGTGCCGGTCAGATAGACGTCCCAGGGCGGGTCATCCGGTGCGCGCAGGGCCCTCAGCGGGTCTACCTGGGGCCGGTGCGGTCGCTCTCCCTTGAACGCGGTCACGATGTGCTCCCTGGCGTGGTGCGGATCCAGCCAGTCTGCCGCACCGCTCCGCTGGGTGGGGCGAGTGCGGTGGTGGGGGCTTCGGTGTGTTTGTCGGGTGCGGGCCCGGTGGGGATTCTCGCGCAGTTCCCCGCGCCCCTGAAAAGCA